>JBAIXY010000161.1:0-4358 GCA_037916205.1 Vicinamibacterales bacterium
CTGGCCGTCAGCACCAAGCTCCTGGCCGAGGGCCGGAAGCTCAAGGAGACCCGGATCGTCGACCCGTTCAGCCGGCTGCACCAGCTCGACGTCTTCACCGATACCATCACCGACCACCTGCCCTTCCGCGACGAACTGAAGAGCAAGGTCGTCCACACCTACGAGACCGTCCAGGAAGCCGAGCCCTTGCCCGATTCCGTGGTCGTGGCCAAGCACGCCTGCGGCACGCTCTCGGACGACATCATCGAGAAGTGGGTCGATTCGGAAAGTCCGCTGCTCGTCATAATGACCTGCTGCCACGACAAGGCCATCGATCAGCCGGCGCGCTACAACCTGTCGCAGGAGGAATGGAAAGGACTCTGCTCGGCCTCGGCCGCGACCAACGACCCGAGCGAGAAGAACTGGAAGCGCGGCATGGAGGCGATGACCCGACTGGACAACGCCCGGGTCGAATACCTGAGGCGCCGCGGCTTCGACGCCGACCTGGTCCAGACCGACAAGTTCCCCAAGGGCGACGTAATCATCGCCAGGCGAAAGAAGAAGTGAGGCGCTGACCGCGCGGCCCCCGGCCGCGATGAACCGATGCCACAGATCAGAACCGAGAACAGGACCGATATCGCCGTCGTCGGCGCCGGTCCGGCCGGCCTCATGGCCGCCGCCGCGGCCGCCGAGACCGCGCCGTCGGCCCGGATCGCGCTGGTCGACAAGAATCCGTCGCTCGGCCAGAAGCTGCTGCTCACCGGCGGCGGCCGCTGCAACGTGACCACCGGCCTGGACGACATCCGCGCCGTGCTGGCGAAGTACCCGCGCGGCGGAAAATTTCTGACCTCGGCCATGCACCGCTTCCCGCCCGCGGCCGTGCGGGCCTGGTTCGAGGAGCGCGGCGTGCCGCTCAAGACCGAGGCCGACCTGCGCGTCTTCCCCCGCTCCGACGACGGCCGCGACGTGGTCGCGGTCTTCGAGCGCCTCTTCGCCGCGTCCGCCCGGACCGAGCTGCGGCTCGGGGGCGGCGCCGTCCGCGTCAGGCACGCGGACGGGGCTTTCGTCATCGAACTGAAGGACAGCTCGGCGCTCGCGGCCGCCAGGCTGGTCCTGGCCGCCGGCGGCCAAGCCTACCGGCACACCGGTTCGACCGGCGACGGCTACGCCTTCGCCGAGGCGCTCGGCCACTCGATCACGCCGCTCGCCCCCAGTCTGACCTCGTTCAAGACCGCGGACGGCTGGCCGCGCCGGCTGGCCGGCGTCTCCGTGTCCCGGGCCCGCCTGAAGGCCGCGGTCGGACGCAAGTGCGAATTCGAAGGGCCCTTCGTCTTCACCCACCAGGGGCTGAGCGGCCCGGCGATCTTCGCCATGTCGTCGCTCGTCGCTTTCGAAAAATTCGACGAAAAAAAGCCGCTCGGCCTGTCCATCGATCTGGCGCCCGGCTCCGGTACCGATGAGCTGGCCGGCAGGATCTGGGACCAGGTCGCCGCCGGCAGCAAGAAAAACCTGGCCAACGTTGTCGAACTCGGACTCCCCCGTTCGCTGATCGCCGAGATCTGCGGAATTGCCGGCCTGGACCCGGACAAGCCGGCTGGCGCTTTCGGCAAAAAGGAGGTCAGACGACTGGCCGTCGCGATCAAGGCGGCGCCGGTGCGCATCTCCGGGCGCGGCGCCGGCGAGGAATTCGTCACGGCCGGCGGCGTGGACACCAAGGACGTCGATCCGGCCACCATGGGATCGAAGATCTGCCCCGGCCTCTACTTCGCCGGCGAACTGCTGAACGTCGACGGCTTCACCGGCGGCTTCAACCTGCAGGCCTGCTGGGCCACCGGCCGGCTGGCCGGACAAAGCGCGGCCCTGTCGCTGGCCGCGGACACGGCCGGCCAGCCTTGACCTGACGGCTGGTTCCTGACATATTTCCACGACGCCTTGCCGGCGCCGCCTGTTCCTTGAACCTTTAGTGAGCAGGAGTCTGTAATGGCCATCAGCGCCACTTTGGGCTTGATCGCCGGATCGGTGCATCTTTCAGCCTACGCCTTGTACCTGAGGCAGGTGCTTCGCGGGACGTCCCGGCCGAACACGGCCACTTGGACCCTCTGGACCTTCCTGGCCGCGCTCAACGCGGCCAGTTACCTGGCCATGTGCCGCGACCTGGCCAAGGCGGCCACGCCGATCGCCGGCGCCCTGGCCTGCGCCGCGGTCCTGACGGTGTCGTTCTGGAAAGGCCGGCTGACCAGGCTCGCGGTCTTTGACCGCGGGATCCTGGCCATCGGCCTTTCGGCGGCCGCCGTCTGGTGGGCCACGCGCAGCGCGACCTGGGCCAATCTCCTGCTTCAAGGGGCTTTCGTCCTGTCGAACGTGCCGACCTACCGCGGCGTCTGGCGGAGACCCGACTCCGAGCAGCCGCTGCCCTGGTTCGGCTTCGGCCTGGCCTACGCCCTGAACATCGTGGTGGTGGCGCTCCGCTGGCGCGGCGAACTCGCCGACCTGGCCTACCCGGTCCTGAGCCTGGTGACCGACGCCGGCGTCGGCGCGACCGTGCTCTGGCGGCAGCGCGCCCCGCGCCCGGCCACGGACCCCTGAACTTCAAAGTCCCGGAACGATCCGGGACTTTTTTGTTGCGCGATGATTTTCAGCGAGCTTCCGGCCCGGACGCGAGGTCAATGCCCAGGTCGCGCGGTCCGATGGTTCTCATGGCCGACGGTGCGGCTGCCGCCGCGTCAGAAGATGACCACCTTCGTGCCCATCTGCGCCCACCAGTACAGGGGCTCCATGTTGGCGTAGGAGACGTTCACGCAGCCGTGGCTCTTGGGCTTGCCGAAATCATTGTGCCAGTAGGCGCCGTGGATGAAGTAGCCGTACTGTCGCTTGGTGAAGAGCAGGTTCCACTTGGTGTTGGGCAGGTCGTAGCCGGGTCCGCCGTAGTGCTTGACCGGGACCTTGGCCAGCACAGTGAACTCGCCTTTCGGCGTCGGCATGCTCTTCACTCCGCTCGAGATCGGAAAATCGCCGAAGACCTTGCCGCCGAAGGTGTAGGTCAGCCGCTGCCGCGCCAGGTCGACGCGGATCTCCTTGGTCAGCTTGACCGGATCGGGGCGCAGCGGGTCGTAACCGGCGGCGACCTCGGTCCCGTCCAGATACTTGTCGTTGTCCGAATCGGGGTTCATCAGTCCGGTGCCCTCCACCAGTTCCCAGGCGTCGTTCAGGTAGTCCTTGTCCGAATCGACGTCGACCAGGCGCTTGCCGCCGCCGAAGCGCGGCGAATATCCGTTCCTGATCTCCAGGCCGTCGTCGTAGCCGTCGCCATCGCTGTCCTTGTTATTCGGATCAGTGAAATATATCTGCGTTTCCTCGAGGTCGGTCAGGCCGTCGCCGTCGCTGTCGACGGTCGGTGACACGGCCGTCGGCTCGGCCGCGGCCGCTGCGCGAACAAAAAATCCGCCCCCGCTGACGGGCAGGACGGACAACGTGAAAATAAGCGCGATCAGGCCGAAAAACCGGATTTTCAACGGATTATTTTCTGACATTTTGTTTTGGTTTCTATTTATATTTTACCGCAAAAATCGGCCTCCGGCAACCAAAAAAGACCGGCCGCGGCCGGTCTTTCGCGTTCATTTTTTCGGCGCCTCGAAAGGCTTGTGGCTGTCGAACCATTGCTGGTCCGGCGGGTCCATGACGTACAGCGCGCCGTCAAGGCTGACGTAGATCTCGCTGTCGGTCGGCGCCATGAAGATGTCGGAGCGCGCCGTGCTCGACACCGGGCCCAGCTCCAGGAACGGGTACCAGGTGAAACTGTCGGGCGAAACGATGATCCCGTACTTGGCCTTGAACTCGGCCACCTCGTTGGTCTCGGTATGGAAGGCCGCGTAATAAGTGCCCCGCTGATCGAAGATGCTGTAAGTGTAGCCGGCGTAGCCGTAAGGTATCGGGTTCCAGACCTCGTTGATCATGTGCGCCGAGATGTCGTAGCGGGCGATGCCGTGCGACTGCAGGCGGTCCGGCCCGAGCAGCAGCGCCCGGCCGTCGTCCGTGACCGTGCCCGCGGTGAAGCCCTCGCTCCAGATGCTGTTCCAGTGCTCTCCGTTGTCGGAGGAAGCGAAAGTGAAGCGGGCCACGTCGCCGGTGCCGACGTAAAGCACGCCGTCATGCCAGAGCACGGCGTGCAGGTGGCGAAGCTTGAAGCGGTCGTCGCCGGCCTGGTAGGTGACGGCGTATTCGGGGAAGATCTCCTGAAAATTCTTCCAGGCCTGCCAGCGCAGGCCGTCGTCGGTGCTCCGATACAGGATGGCGTGGTTCTCCGAGTGCTGGGTGGCGTAGAGAGTGCCGGCCTCGTCGTCGGCGATGGTCCAGAACGTGCCGGGAAGACTGCTGGCCAC
>JBAIXY010000162.1:0-5261 GCA_037916205.1 Vicinamibacterales bacterium
CGTAGAAGACGTAGCGGGTGGATTTCTCGATGGGAGAGCCGCCGATGCGCCGGTCCTCGATCTCCTTGCTGGCCATGATCGAGATGTTCTCGAAGGAGACGTGGCTGCCCTCGAGCTCGCCGACCGAATCGTCGCCGAAAGCGATCAGCACCCGCTCGATCAGCTCCTGGGCCTTGTCGCCGTTGACGTGCCCCTCCTCGACGAACTCCTTGAGCAGGGTCTCGCGGAAGCCGGTCGAGGCCCGGGAGTACCGGGCGTAGACCGCCCCGACGATGCCTTCAAGGTTCTTGACCGCGAAAACGTCCGACGCGGTGTCGGTGACGAAGGGTTCAAGCTTGGCGCGATCTTCGGGGGAGAAAGACATAGTCGTGCTTGTTATTAGCGGGAATATTGTAGCAATGCGCGCCCTGTCGGGGAAGTCATTTATATGAGCCGCCTTAGTTTATCGCTCCGGATAAGGTATAATTATCTATAAGAAGCCTCATAACCGCGGTATGGACTACGGCATCGCCATCGTCACCGTCCTGGCCGCCGTGCTGGCAGCCGCCTTTCTGGTCCTGCGGCGGGGGAGAGCCTCTATGAAGGACGACCAAGCCGCGAAGGTCAAGAAGATCAAGGAGATCTATGCCCGAGCCAGGGCCAGATTGGAGACGCTTAAGCGCGAGCGCCTGAAGATCGTTTCGGATTATTCGGTCAAACTCGACAAGATCCGCCTGGCCGAGGCCAGGAAGAAACTGGACCAGATATGAGCACCGGCCCCGACAACATCAGCGAGGTGCCGACGACCGAGCGGGAGACCCTGCCGCTGCCCAAGCCCGAGAGCGAGGCCCGGACCATTCCCGAATCGCCCGAGAAGCTGATCGAGATGTCCGACGACGACATCGTCGAATACATTGATGATGCCCAGACCGAGGCCGACAAGCTTCTGGCCGGGGTCGAGAAAGACCTGCCGCCGGAGCTGGCCGAGGCGGTCGGGGCCGACAAGCAGGCGGCCCAGGCGGCGCTCGCGGCCAACGGCGAGGCCATGGGGGCCGTGGCCGCGGAAGCCAAGAAGCAGGCCGAGGCGGTCATGGCTGGCGAGGAGCTTCCTGATCTGACCACAGAGGCCATCGCACATGAAGCCGAGCCGGCAGAGGCCATCGCCGATCTGGTCGAAAAAGGCCAGGAACTCGATTACGAGGAAAAGGTGGAGATATTGCTGCCGGCCCTGGAGGCGAAACCCGAGCTCGGCGCCATGCTCGACGAGGTCGGCCTGTCGCCGTCGGAGAAAAGGGGCGTGATGCTGCGTCTGGCCCGGTCCGAGCCCATGTCATTTTTCGAGGCGTCCAGATCGGCCGGCGTCGATTTCACCAAGGCGGAGAAGATGGGCCTGCTCCAGGGAATGGCCCGACGGAATCCGGCGCTTCTGCCGGAGGCGTCGTCCCGGTTCGGTCTGTCGCACGAAGACCTGGTGACCGTCATTGGCCGGTTCCCGCCGAGCGAACGCAGGGCGCTGCTGGGCAGTTTCAAAGTGCCGACGTCAGACCGGGCCAAGGTTTTCGAGGATTTTAGCGATGCTGAAAAAGACTGGTTCGTCGAAGGCGATCCGGGGTTGCAGGAGGCCAGGGCCAGGGTCGAGGCGGTCGACGGGGCCGGTACGGAGCTGATGCTGGCGATCGAGGAGGCTTTCCCGGAGCGCGCCCAGGCGGAACGCGAGCGGGCCGAGGCCGAGCAGGCTCTTCGCGGCAAGATCGAGGCGGTCGGCGAGCTCGGCGGCGGATCGGCCAACAAGCCGCTTTACGTCAACATCGAGGGACGGCTGATGCCCGCCTGCTACAAGCCGAAGAGGCGGGAAGAACATATCCGGGCCGGCATCGAGAAAGGCGAGAGCGTCGGCCGAGAGGCCCTGGCCGCTTTCGTCGACCGGGCGCTTCAGTTGGACCTGGTCCCGCCGACCGTGCTGCGCGACGGGCCGGAAGGCATCGGCACCGTGCAGGACTGGAAGATCGGCAAGATCGCCCATACCATGGGCAAGGACGAGTTCGCGCCCCAGCACTCCGAACAGCTGACCCGCCTGGCCTTTTTCGACTGGCTGACCACCAACAGCGACCGCCACGACGGCAACTGGCTGGTCAGCCCGGACGGCAAGCACCAGGCCATCGACAACGGCGCCATCTTCGCCAAGCGCGTCAACGAATATGACGGGCTGCGGTCGATGCCGTCCGAGGCCATGAAGGGACGGCCCCTGCCTCCGGAACTGCGCCGCAACGTTGAACGGCTGCTGGATTCGCCCGACGTCCTGGCCGCGCTTCAGCAGGGCTTCGCGGCGACCCTGAGCAAGGAGGACGCCAAGAACGCCTGGATGGATTTCCGGGCCAAGCTGGATCAGGTCCGGGACGATCCTGATTTCACGATCAAGGACACCGAATGGATGGACTTCCCTTGATTTTTTCCCCTTTTCGTGGTAATAAACCCCTGCGTTATGTTCGGAGAACGACGCGAACCGCCGCCGGCGGAAGTAAAAGAAAACAAGGAGGGCAATATGAAATGGGTCGACCTGGTCGAGTTCGACGCGGCCGCGCGCAAAGGCAAGGTGCTGGTCCGCGCCACCCTGGAGGGAGGCACCGTCCGCCTCGAGGGCGATCCGGATCTGGTTGCCCGGCTCGAGAAGGGCGTAAACTCCTGGTCGGAGAAGAAACGGATGAAGCCGGAGGACGGCGAGGGTTTCCTCAAGGCCCTGGGCGAGGAATACCGCAATCCGTACCTCTTCGCCACCGACGTTCAGGAGGGCGACAAGCCGGAGCCCTACGAGGCGCCGCCGATGCAAAAGACGGCCGCCGGACAGGACGCCGAGAAGCCGGTCTCGTCGGCCGAGAAGCCGATGCCGCCCAAGCCGAAAGGCCCGCCGCCGATCCCGGAAGACGCGCGCTAGCGCCAACTTCGTCCCGCACCAGAAGGTGCGGGATTTTTTTGTTTTCGGTCCGCTTGCCGGAACCGCGGCGCCGATGTTACCCTTTTATTGTTCTTTGGCTTTTCACTTAAGGGAGACGCCATGAAACGCGGACTGTTCGTGGTCGTGTCCGGCCCTTCCGCGGCCGGCAAGACCACGGTGGTCGAACGCCTGTTGGCGGAAGTTCCGTCGACGGTGCGCCTCGTCACCACGACGAGCCGTGCGCCCCGTCCCGGGGAGGTCAACGGGCGCGACTACCATTTCGTCACTCGCGAGGAATTCATCGCCCGGCGCGAACGCGGCGAGTTCTTGGAGTGGGCCGAGACCTACGGCAACTTCTACGGCTCTTCCCGGTCCGAGGTGGACCGCCTCCGGGCTTCGAACCGCGCCGTCTTCGCGGTGGTCGACATCGTCGGTGCGCGCGCCATCAAGGCGGCCTACCCTGAGTGCCTGACCGTCTTCCTGCAGCCAGGCTCCGTCGAGGAGCTGCGGCGCCGGCTGGCCGAACGCCCGGGCAGCCAGGCGGCCGACGTCGAGAAGCGGGTCAGCCGCGCGGCGGCGGAGATGGCCAACGCGGCCGATTTCGACCGCGTGATCATGAACCGCGACGGGGAGCTCGACCGGGCGGTCGAGGAGTTGGAACGGCTTGTCGCCGGGCCGTCAGCCTGACCGCGGATCAGCGGCAAACGAAAAAACCGCCGTTCATCGGCGGATTTTTTTACTGGTCGGCCGGTCAGCCGGTGCTGCCGAAGCCGCCGCGGCTCCTGTCCGCCGGCTTCTCCATCTCGACCAGCTCGCAGTGCGCCGTCGGCACGATCAGCGCCTGGGCGACCCGCTCACCGCGGGCGACGGTCACGGGCGCCGCGGTGAAGTTGAAGACCTGGACCAGCAGTTCGTCTTCCGGCCCGCAGTAGTCGCAGTCGATGACCCCGATGCCGTGGGGCACGGACAGCCCTTTCTTGGCCGGGGTGGAGGATCGCGAGGCGAGGATCAGGGCGTGGCCCGCCGGAACGCGGACGATCAGATTGGCCGGCACGCGGCCGACGGCTCCGGGCGCGACCGTCGTGTCGGTCCGGGCGAGCAGATCGAAAGCCACCGAGCCGGCGGTCTCGTACCGCGGCAGGGGAAGCGACCTGTCGATCCTGCAGACCTCGAGTTTCATATCACATGAATGCGCCGGTGGCGTTCAGGACGGCATTGACCACGAACTGGACGATGGCCGAGGATGTCATGACGATGACGATGCCGATGACGCTGTCCTTGATCATGCCGACGGCCTGGGCCCGAGCCTCCTCGCTGCCGCCGTGGGTCATCATCAGGAAGCCGCCGTGGATGATCTTGAGCACCAGGACGAAGCCCATGATGCCCAGGAGGCAGCGGATGCCGCCGACGGCGAGCGCGCGTACGTCCAAGGTCGGCAGGCCGATGTTCACGGCGTAACCGAGTCCGTAATCCAGGTTTTGAGCCGATGCGGCGGCTGGCGTGAGCAGCGCGATGGCTGCCGCGGCCTTGAGCGCCCGCCGCGATAACGGGTGCATACGGTGTCCCGGCTCATGGCGGTGTTACCGCGCCGGGACGGTTTTTATTTCTGCTTCTCCTTGCCGAAATTCTTCCACATCTGGGACGCCTGCGGCTCCCTGGCCCCGAAATACTTCGAGCCCAGGCGCTTGCAGCCGTAGGGATTCTCGCAGGGCGAGGACAGGGGACTGAAGGACATCTGGGCGATGGGCATCTTGTAGAACAGCTTGACCGGCAGGCTGCCGATGTTCGAGAGCTCGAGGGTCAGTTTCAGGCGGTTGCCCGGGTCGAGGTAGCCGGCGGTGGCGTGGATGATGATGCCCAGCCGGCCGAGCGAACTCTTGCCCTCCAGACGGCCGACCACATCGCTGCCAACGCCGATCTCCTCGAAGGTCACGCCCAGGGCGAACTCGCCCGGGTGGATGATGAACGGCCTGTCGCCGTCGATCTCGACGCGGCGCATCAGGTTGTCGACCGGTTCCTTGACGTCGATGATGTGGTGGTTGACCGTGTCGAAGATCAGGAAGGTCTTGTCCAGGTGCAGGTCGATGGAGGCCGGCTGGACGCACTCCGGCTGGTAGGGGTCGATGGTGATCTTGCCCCTGCCGATATAATCCTTGATGTCCCTGTCGGAAAGTATCATAGCTGCGCGGTTTTCCGTCCGCCGGCCCGGGGCGCCTAGCGTCAGGCGGCGGGGCCGAAATCAAAAGGCGGTCGGTCTTTCGGACTAACCGCCATTTTGAACCATTTGGCGTTAAGCCGCAACTTTGATGCCCGGCCCCATGGTCGAGGTCAGGGTGACGGACTGCAGGTA
>JBAIXY010000163.1:0-11739 GCA_037916205.1 Vicinamibacterales bacterium
CGACGTACACGATCAAAAGGACGACGAAAATGACGTCAATGGACCCGCCGAACAGCCGGTTCAGGTACTGCCAGTTGCTGCCGAACATGAAGCCCAGCAGGACGTTGACCGCGGTGGACGAGATCGAACCGGCGGCTTCGAAAGCCAGGAACCGGGCGTAGCGCATCTTGGCCAGGCCGGCCAGCAGATTGATGCCCGGAGCCAGTCCGGGCGAGAACTGGCCGAGGAAGACGGAGATCACCGGGTGGGCCGCGACGTCCTTCCCGACCAGATCGACCCAGTGCGAGATGCGCCAGCGGCGGGCGCGGGCGATGCTCAGCAGTCGGGGGCCGTAGTGCCGGGCCAGCCAATAGACGGCGTTGTCGCCGAGCACGCTGCCCACGGCCGAGACCGCCAGGACCGCGAAGAAGTCCAGGTAGCCGGTGCTGGCAAAAAATGCCGAGGCCATCAGCGCGCTGTTCGTCGGGATGGGCACGTCGAACGATCCGAGCATCGCCAGGCCGAACACGGCCGGATACTTGAATCGCAGAATGATGGTCAGCAGCCAGCCGGCGATCGCGCTCATAGGGTCGGCGCCTGACGCAGCGACCTCAGGCGCAGCTCGTCCTGGACGGCTTTCTTGGTCTGTTCGAGAAGCACGTTCCGGTTCTCGCCCGCGCGTTCGGCGTGGGCTTCGATGGACACGTTAGGATACTGCGGATCGTCGATGCTCAGGCGGCGGCGCAGGAATCCCGGGTCAAGCCCGTAGGCCTGATTGAGATAGTCGAAGGTCATCCAGTCCTGGATCGCGTCCACGGGCATGGTCTGGACAGCGTGTCCCGCGGCCGGTCGCGGCCTCAGGATCTCGCTCAGGCTGTGGCGGCGCACCAGGAGGCCGGCCGACCGGTAGACGACCAGGTCCTGGATCAGCCAGAAAAGCGTCACTGCCAGGTAGACGGTCAGCAAGACCAGCACCGCCCAGCGCCAGGGGATGACCAGCTTTCTCTTAGTGGTCCTGCGATGCCACATATTATGGACTCAATTATATCTCCCGAAGCACCCGGCGCACCAGACCGGCTGGCCGATATTCTCGGCGGGCCGAAAATGAGGTAAAATGCACATGCTTTCTTTATCGTCCGCTGTCTATGAGGGTAACCAGGCCGTTGGCGGCGCTGTCCGTCGCCTTGCTGTTCATCGGCGCCGGATGCCAGCCCGGCGAATTTCTCCGTTCGTTCGGCGGCAAGGGTCGCGGTCCCGAGCCGATCCTGACCTTGACCACCAAGGACAAGGAGGCCGGCTGCCCCGCGGGTTATCGGATCAAGTGCCAGACCGAGCACTATCTCGAGGGGGCTTTCGAAAATAAGGACCTGACCTGCGAGAACATCCAGCTGGCCGACGATGAGTTCAAGAAGAATTCGGCCAGCGTCTGCGGCGGCGCTGCGGGAACGGCCTGTCCGCGGGGTTTCTGGTGCGAACTGGGGGGTGCGACCGTCGGCACCTGCCGCCCGCTGCCCAAACGCGACGTGGGCTTGAGCAACTGCGATCCCGACCTTCCTTATGCGGCAGACACGGCCCTGACCAGTTTCCTGGCCGAGCCGCGGGCCGATTCCGAGACCGTGCTGGTGCGCGTGCGCCTGGCCGGCGCGGCGACCCAGGCTTCGGTGGCCGCGCTGATCGGCGGGTTCAGCGACCGCGCCGTGGCCGAAAACGTCCTGAAACAGAAGAGCCCGCCGGACACCATCGCCCACCTTGAAGTGACCCGCGCCGAACTTCGCCAACTGATGGCCTCCGATTCGGTGAGGCAGGTGGAATCCATCCGAAAGGACTGCGGCAGGCAGGCCGGCGCCTGTGACGAAGGTTTTGTCTGCGCCTCCGCTGCCGACAGCGCGAACGGCTCGGGAACCTGCCGGCCGCTGACGCCCGAACAGCAGCAGAAGATCGGGAACAAAGGGGATTTCGGCCGGGCCGACGGGCCGCTGTTCTGGACCGACGTCGAGTTCGCGGCCTTTGCCGACCGGGCAACAGTGAAAAAGATCCTGGACGGGGTCGGCTTCAGCGAGACAGGCGGAGTCTCCCGCCTCGCGCTTTTGCCGCTGGGCAGTCTCCAAGCCGGCGGCGTCAGGATCTCAGCTGAACAACTGTTCGGCCTGCTCGCCGCGCCCGACGTCCAGAACGTCACCCAGCTCGACCAGGAACCGCAGGCCGCCGTCGCGCAGAGCGCGGCCGAGTGCGGCCCGGACCAGAACTCACCCTGCCAGGCCGGCTTCCTTTGCCGGACCCTGCCAGGCAAGAACCGCGGCAACTGCGTCAGCAACTTCAAGGTCGCCTTTCCGGACCTCAAGACCCGCGATCGTTACCTGATGGCCGGCGTAGGCGTGGTCAATGTCAACGTCATTTTCTCGGCGGCAACACCACCGGACGAGATCCTCAAGGAGATACAGACGGTCAGGCCGGACTGGCCGGCTCTTTCGGACGTGGTGGCAGCCGGCTCTCCGCGGAAGGAGATCAAGGCCGTGTCCCTGACCTCGGAGGACATGTTCAAACTCCTGGACCTGCCGGCCGTCGATTACGTTCTGGTGAACAACATTCTCTGACCTATGGTGACCACGGAGCGGTACTCGCCCGGCATCTGCAACATCGGACCGGCTGAGATCCAGCGGAGAAGGATGATCGGCCGGATCGGCCTGGCCGCGACGGCGGTCCTCTGGGCGCTTTTCTACTATCTGCACGTCCCCGCGGGCTGGCGGTTGACCCTGTTCCTGCCGGCCTGGGTCTCGGCCGTCGGATTCATCCAGGCCAGGGTGGGGTTCTGCGCCGGATTCGGATTGAAGGGGGTGTTCAATCTCGGCCCGGTCGCCGGCCGCGCCGAGCCGATCGCCGACGCGGCGTCGCGCGCCAAGGACAGGAAGAAATCCTGGCAGATCATCGGTTACGCGGCGGCGGTCGCCGCGGTCATCGCCGCGCTGGCCTACCTGTTCGCCTTCTGAAGCCGTCATGGAAAACAATAACCGGCCCGACGGGCCGGTTTTTTGATCCGCGCGCCGCAGCGTTCACTCGGCCAGCCTCAGCCAGTTCCTTTCCACCGCGGCGATCTCCTGTTCCAGGTCGGCCAGACGGCGCGACTTCTCGGGCGCGTAATCGGTCGGATTCTCGAAGAAATAGGCCAGGATCCGGCTTTTCTCCCTTTCCAGCGTCTTTAGCTTCTCCTCGAGCCGCTGAAGCTGGCGCCGCTTCTCCTTGGCCCGCAGCGCCTTTTCGCGCCGGTCGGCGGCTTCGGGCGACTCGATGGCCGCGGCCGCGGTTTCCGGGATCGAGGTTTCGGCCATGGCCGCCAGTTCGGCGACATACTCTTCGTACGTGCCCAGGTATTGCCGCACCGTGCCGTTGCGGACCTCGTAAACGCGGTCGGCGACGGCGTTCATGAACGTGCGGGCGTGAGAAACGGCCAGAACGGTCCCGTCGTAGTCCCTGAGCCCGGCGGCCAGCACCTCGACCGTTTCGGCGTCCAGATGGTTGGTCGGCTCGTCTAGCAGCAGGACGTTGTGCTCGCGGAGGATCAGGCGGGCCAGCCGCACCCGGGCGCGCTCGCCGCCCGAAAGCACCCGGCAGGGTTTTTCCAGGTCGTCCTCGCGGAAGAGGAAGGCGCCGGCCGTGGCCAGAATGCGCTCGCCGGACGCGGCCGCCGGCGCCGCCGCCGTCAGGGCCTGCAGCACGGTCTGCTGGGGCTCGAGGGTCTCTTCGGCGATCTGGGAAAAGTAGCCGATATCCGCCCGGTGCCACCACTTGAAAGAACCGGCCAGCGGCGGAATGGCGCCGGCCAGCGTCCTGAGCAGGGTCGATTTGCCGCGGCCGTTCTCGCCGACCACCGCGACCCTGGCCCCGCGCGGGATCTCCAGGTCAATGCGATCGGCCACGGTCCGGCCGGGGTAGCCGATGGCCAGACCCTGGCAGCGGAGGGCTGTGCCCGGGGTGACCTGGGGGCAGGGGATGCTGAAAGCGGCCGTCGGCAGGCCGGGATCGAGGTCGCGCAGCTTGGTCCGCAGTTTGGCGATGTGCTTCAGCTTGCTCTGGGCCCTGGAGGCCTGGGTGGCCTTGGCCCGGAAACGGTCGGCGAATTCCTGCGCGGCCGCGATCTCGCGGCGGAGCCGCTTGTTGGTGCGGCGGACACACGCGGCCTGCTGCTCCTTCCAATCCAGATAGGTCTCGACGTCGCCCGAAAAGACGGTCAGCTTGCCGCGGGCGATCTCCCAGGTCGTCGAACAGAGATTCTGCAGCACCTCGCGGTCGTGCGAAGTGACGACGTAGGCGCCCGGCCAGTTCTTGAGGAAGGCCTCAAGCAGCATCAGCGTCGGCAGGTCCAGATAGTTCACCGGCTCGTCGAGCAGCAGCAGGTTGGGGTCGCCGAGCAGCATTCCGACGATCTTCAGGCGCATCTGGTAGCCGCCGGACAGCGCGGCCGGGGCCAGGGACAGGTCTTCGGGCCGGAGGCCGAACCGCGAGGCCAGCTTCAGGCATTCCCATTCGGGCCGGCCGCTCTTTTCGGCCAGGTAAGAGATGGCCGCACCCTGGGCCGGCAGCAGTTCGTCCTGATCCAGACGGCCCAGCCGGGTGCCCGGCATGATCCGGACATCGCCGAGGTCGGCCTCGTCACTGCCGGCGAGCAGCCGTAGGAGCGTCGTCTTGCCCGATCCGTTGCGGCCGATCAGGGCGATGCGCGCCTTTTCCGGAATGACCAAAGACAGGCCGTCCAGGACGGTCTGTCTTCCGTAGGTCTTGTGCAGCCCATCCGCGGCGAGCAGTGTCTTCATGGCCGCATCTTACCCTGCCCGCGGCCGGGAACTCAAATGTTGCGGTTATTTCTGGTAAGATAACGGCGTAACAGTTTCATCGCCGGCCCGGCCGGCTGACGTCCATGCGCATCCTGGTCAAGGTATTCATCAACACTTTGGCGGTGATCGTTGCCGCTTATATTTTGCCCGGCGTATCGGTGCAGAACCTGGTCGTCGCGCTGATCGTCGCCGTGGTCCTGAGCGTCGTCAATGCCGTTCTGCGGCCGATCCTGATCGTCCTGACATTTCCGGTCACCATCCTGACCCTCGGCCTTTTCCTGTTCGTGATCAACGCCCTCATGGTCCTGCTGGTCGCCTGGCTGGTGCCAGGATTCACGGTCGACGGTTTTTGGTGGGCTCTGCTGTTCAGCTTGGTCATCTCCCTGGTCGGCGCGGTTTTGCACGGCTTCACCCGCGACTGACCCAGCAACAAAAAACTCCGCTGAACGGAGTTTTTTGTTGTTCTGATGCCGTCAGCTTGCGCTGGCGAACTCGGAACATCACCAGGATTCACGCCTTACCTGGCATGGCGCCCATTTTCATGGGAGGGGCGGCGCGGCCGGCTTCTTGTCGGTTAGCTGGGCTATTGCCCTATAGCTTCATGACGCACGTCCTTTCCTGGAAGGAACCTTCGTTGCGGGTTTGCCCGTGACTTTCGTCGGCGCAAACTAGCTACGACATTTGATAGATTAGCATAAAAAGACCCTTTTGTCAAGGGTCTTTGACAGTTCCGTTTCAATTTATCAGGTCACTTTCAGGATCTCGTAGACGACCTCGCGGTCCGCCGTCTTGAGCACGGCTTTGTCGCCGGCCCGCCGGTCCATCAGGACCGCACCGAGCGGCGAAACGTGAGAGATGCGGCCGCTGGCCGGGTCGGTTTCTTTCGGCCCGACGAGCTCATAGGTCTTTTCCTTGCCGCCGACCAAGACCACGACGGTCGAGCCCAGGCGCGCTTTTCCGCCGGGCCCGGCGCCCGGTTCGATGAGTTTGGCCCGTTTGAGCTGTTCTCTTAGCGAGAAGATCAGGCCGTCGATCCGGCCGAGCCGGCCCTTGGCCTCGTGGTACGCGGCGTTCTCCGACAGGTCGCCCATCTCGCGGGCGCGGGTCAGGTCCTCAACGGCTTTGGGTCGCTGGGCAGCCAGCCGTTCGAGTTCCTTCTTCAGGCTTTCGATGGCTTCGGCCGTGAGGTAATCGCTCTCGGCGCCGGCGGCGTACTTGCGGTTCATTTCCGACTTGCGTTGCGGTACCTGCATAACAGGAATATGTTAGCCCGAGAGCAGCGGCGGCGCAACACTCGCCGCTATAAAAAAACGGGCGTCGTCTGACGCCCGCTAAGGTGTCCGGAGGAGCAGTTCAATACTCGATGACCTGCCGGTAGCAGGACTGGACGCGGTTGTACCTGTAGTGGGTGGCCTCATCCATGCCGAGCGGTACCAGCATCGACATCTGGACCAGGTAGGCGCTGCCGTGCGACAGCGCCGGCGCCTGCGGGTCCAGCTGGTGCTTGCCGATGCAGACATGCGCGCTCGCGCCGTCGCTTTCCGGGCAGGTGCCGTCGTTGACGGCGCCGGTCTTCGACTGCCAGGAAACCATCGGCAGATACCCGAAGTAGAACGGGTCTGAGACGCGGAACTTGTAGGGATCGAGCCCGTCCCAGTTCATCCTGATGGCCGACCACTCGGTGGCCGGGATCTGCCAATTCTCGTAGGGCAGCCGCGTTTCCACCGGCGTCTTGGTGCCGTAGTAGCAGTAGTCGGCGGCGCAGTCGGACGACTGGCGCGACAGCCGCCAGATGTAGAAGGAGTTGCAGCCGTAGGTGTCTCCCTCGGGCCAGAACTCCGCCGGTTCGGCGGCTAGATCCGCGTTCAAGACGCCGCAGACGGTCCAGTTGGAGGTTACGCCGCCGCCGTCGGGCTCATCGGGATCCGGTGGCCCGCAACTTATCGCGCCGAAGGCGAGAGCCACGGAGAGGACCGAAATTCTGCTCAATTTAAGCATTTTCAGCTCCTTTGGATTGGGAAAGGACGACCTGGTCATACACCTATTTTTGTCTCCGGTCAAGGCGCGACTCCAGCCCCGGGGTATTGACAAAATAGCCATAATGGTGTATTATGGCCGCACGGTAAGAAGTTCAAATAGGCCCGGAGTCAATATACGCGTGAGCGTACGAGATCGAAGGCCCAACGACTTACTACCTTAAAGGTCGTACGTCACAAAATGCCTGCGACTTAAGCAGGCCAAAGTCCAACTATGGCTTTCGAACCTCGTCAGGGCGGTTTTGCCCCCCGGCAGATGGTCGACGTTTCTGCCATGGGTCTCAAGTGCGCGGAGTGCGGTGTTGACATCAAGGAACTCCCGTTCGAGCCCAAGGCTGATCGCCCGGTCTACTGCCGCGAGTGCAATCGCGCTCGCCGCCAGAACTTCGGTCCTCGCTAAGGATCAGTTCAAGGCAATAAAAACCCCTCCGGAAACGGAGGGGTTTTTGGTTATCCAGGCTGATCTCGATAAAAAAGACCGGCGGCAGGCGCCGTCGGCGTAGGTTTCCGGAAAGAACGTTCCGGGCCGGCTGAGCCGGCCGCGGACCGTCACTTGATGTGGCGGTGGTGGCGGTGCGCCTGGTGGTGCTTGGCGTGGTGACGGTGGTGCTTGCGGTGCTTCTTGATCTTGGCCCGGTGATGGGCCTTCGCCTTGCCTGACGAGACGGCGGACGTCTGCCGGGCGGACGGCTGCGGCGGCGCGGCGAACGCGGCCGTCGAAAGCAGGATGAGACCAAGGACCAGCGCGAGCTTCCTCATGACCTTCCTCTGGCGCCGAATGGCGCGAACGGCATCATACTCGTACGACAAGAAATATCAAGGCCTCAGCCAAAAGAAAAACCCGCGGCCGAAGGCGGCGGGTCTTCAGGCGCTGGCCGGAGGCCGGTCAGGGCATGAACAGGAAGGAACGGAAGACGTCGGGGTTGGCCCGGACGTACCAGCAGAAGCCGAACAGCGCGGCCGAGACCACCAGGCCGATGGTCGCGTAGGCCCGCTTGCTCTCCACCGGGATCTCGAACGGCTTCTCCAGGAGATAGAGCACGAAGAACGTGCCGCCGATCTTCTGGAGCTCGCCGATCCCGCAGAGCGAACCGACGAGCAGGGCCGCGACGCCGGCGGCGATGGTCACGACCTGGAAGAGCGCGTAGTTCTTCTTGTGCGTGTACCAGCGGCTGGAGCAGATGAGCAGCCCCAGGTAGCCGACGAAGCTGCCGAGGAACAGCGCTCCGCTCTCGAAGACCCGCAGGCCGGGGACGGCTGCGCCGAAGACGCGCAGCAGCACGAAGCCGGCGAGCAGGGCGAAAGCGGCGGTGGTCGCCCGGCCCAGGGAGGTCTCGTCGTCGAAGCCGAAGCTGTAGCAGAGCGGCGTCACCAGGACGCTGAAGCCCAGGGCCGCCAGCACGGCGGCGGTGGCGATGAAGCCGATGAGCGAGCTGTCGAAGACCAGCGCGGCCGGGATCCAGAGAGCGGCCAGGAGCAGGGGATACTGCCAGCTCTTGATCCGCTTTTCCTTGCGCAGGCCGAGGCTGAAGCCGACGGCCGCCGCGTAGGTCAGGCAGCCGGTCAGGGCCACGTAGGGCCGCGGCGTCGGACCCAGGAACCAGGCCAGGACCAGCAGCCCGGCGCTCAGCAGGTAGAAAACGACCTCGTAGAATCTGATCGGCACCCGGACCAGCATCTTGATCAGGTCCCGGACCAGCGAACCGAACAGGAAGGCGAAACAGAGCACCCCCAGGCCGATGGCCAGCACCCAGATGACGTTGACGAAGGTGATGAGGCCGGCGAACCGCTGGAGCGCGGTCAGCTTGACCGGAGCGGCCGCGGGGTCGCCGGTCACAGCCATCAGCTGGTCGAGGGTCACGGGCCGGCCGGCGATCCGGGCGGCCTGTTCGAGGTAGCGCTTCGCGCCCTGGTCGAACTGGGCCTTGGTGATGACGCCGGCCTGGGCGTTGTCGTCGAGGACGGTCACGGCCTGCCGCAGGCCGGCGAGACCATTGAGCGCCTCCGGGGACATTCCGTCCGGCGGGGCGGCCAGCGCGCGGCCGGCCATGAGGAGCAGTGCGGTGACGACGATCAGGGTCTTGCTCATTGCCTTCCTCCGTTCCGTTGTGAAGGTCCGAACTTGGCCGATGACCAAGTCGGCCGGTTTATCGTTTTTTGGCTGGATTGTCAAGCGGACATCAGAGGATAGGCTGCCCCGGGCATATTCTCCTCTGGGAAGGCAAGTGCTACAATTACCGCCGAAGATCGGCTAACTCTTTCTTTCATTCATTCCTATGGCTAAGGAAATGGATAAGGAGGAGGTCTGTATGGCGTGCGCGTGCCCTTGCGACAAGCACAAGGTGCATACTCATGGCTTGAGGACCTGCGTCAAATGCGGGCACAAGCATCACCCGGACGGTTCCTGCGACTGCGGCTGCACGAGCTGAACGGCGGGGCGAAGAACGCGGTTTCCGCCGCGTCCCCGCGCGTTCATGGCCGATCGGCTGGCAGCAAGCCGCAAAAATGATCGCGGTCCGGCCTTCCGCGTCCCGCGCGGAAGTTTCGGCCGGGCTCTCTCCGCTATGAATTACCTGATACTGGTCAGGCATGGCGAATCCCGCTGGAACCTGTCCAACAAATTCACCGGTTGGGTCGACGTGCCGCTCAGCGAGCGCGGCATCGGCGAGGCTTTGGCCGCGGCCAAGGAACTCGCCGGTTTCAAGTTAGACGAGGCGTACACGTCCGAATTGACCAGGGCCCAAGAGACCCTCTTGCTGATACTGGCGCGGCAGAACCGCACCGGCATCTTTATGCACGAGGACGAGCCGGAAAGCGCCTGGATGAAATATTCGGAGAAGATCGACCGGACGGAGATACCGATCCGAGCCGATCACGCGCTGAACGAACGTTACTACGGCCGGCTCCAGGGCATGAACAAGGACCGGGCCAGGGAACGGTTCGGTGAAGCCCGGGTCCTGGCCTGGCGGCGCGGCTTCGCGGATAGGCCTCCGGGAGGCGAAAGCCTTCGCGACGTTTGCGGGCGGGTGGTGCCATATTTCCGCCGACGGATCATGGCCGGCATCCGCGCCGGCAAGAACGTCATCGTCGCCGCGCACGGCAACAGCCTGCGGGCGGCCATCAAGTACATCGAGGGGATCTCCGACGAAAACATCGCCCGTTTGGAGCTCCACCCGGCGGAGCCGGTCGTCTACGGCTATCGGAACGGGCGACTGGCCAGAAGGTTCGTGGTCCCGACGTATGACCGGCCGATACTTTGGAAGATCCCCGGCGGACGTCGAAAACGGGGCTAGGACGCCATAGTGTGATAAAATCCAGTTGGTCGCCATATGAAGAAG
Source organism: Vicinamibacterales bacterium (assembly GCA_037916205.1). Taxonomy (GTDB): domain Bacteria; phylum Patescibacteriota; class Patescibacteriia; order SG8-24; family SG8-24; genus JBAIWZ01. The sequence continues at coordinate 10,183 of JBAIXY010000163.1, forward strand.
AAAGCCGAGCTAAAATTGATGTACGCCCTGTCGTTCGCGGCGCAGCTCGGCTTCCTGGTGATCGCTCCGCTCGGCGGCTTCATCTGGCTTGGCGCGTTCCTTGACCAGACATTCTCTTCAGGTCCGGCGTTCGTTCTTACCGGACTGGTGCTCGGACTTGCGGTGACCTCTTACGAAACATTTCACCTGCTGGCCCCGCTGCTCGAAAAGGGCGATGGGTCCGGACAGGAGAGCGAAAAGGGCAAGAAATAAATGCTCAACATCTCGTTCCAGCCCGAATATATCGCGTCCTTCCTGGGTCTTAACGTCACCAACTCCCTTTTGACGTCGGTTTTGGTGACCGTCATCCTGGTCATCGGGGTCATCTTCATCAGGAACACGCGCAACCCGCGCGGCTTGCTTATCAGGTCCACCAGGTACCTGTTGTTCCAGATACTGCATCTGACCGAGATGATCGTCGGCAGCAGGGAACGGGCCCTGGCCGTGCTGCCGCTCGGGGCGACCTTTTTCATCTTCATCGTCACGGCAAACCTCTTGGCCCTCATCCCGGGATTCCTTGGGTCGTTTTACGTTGCCGCGCCGGCCGGCCATCTTTCCCTGCTCAGGTCGCCGAACAGCGACCTCAACACGACCCTGGCCTTGGCGCTCATCGCGGTCTTCTCGGCGCAGGCGCATTCGCTGCGGAGTCTCGGCGCGAAACTGTTCCTCAGGCGCTTCTTCGACCTGCGGAGCCCGATCCGCTTCTTCCTGGGGTTCTTCGAGATCATTTCCGAAAGCGTCAAACTGCTGTCGTTCTCCTTCAGGCTCTTCGGCAATATTTTCGCCGGCGAGGTGCTCCTGTTGGTGATCGCCTTCCTGGCGCCCTATCTTGTGCCGGTGCCGTTCATGATCCTCGAGATGTTCGTCGGCGTCATCCAGGCCTTCATTTTCGCGATGTTAACTCTATCTTTCATCAAGACGGCGTCCATAAAAAGTTGACGCCGCCGTAATCGCTCTCGACCAATATGCCCGCCAATCCTTCAGCATTCGTCATGGCCATCGGCACGATCGCTCCGGCGCTCGGCATCGGCCTGATCGGCGCCGCCGGACTTCTGGCCATGGCCAGGAATCCGCAGGTCGCCGATAAGATCCAGATCGCCATGATCATCGCCATCGCTTTCGCCGAAGCCGTGGCCATCTACGCGCTGGTCGTCTCGCTGATACTCAAATTCGTCCCCTGAGCGATATGGGATTTTTCGGCAGGATCGGCGTTGATTGGCGGTTGATCGCGGCGCAGATCGTCAATTTCGCCGTGCTTCTTTGGTTCCTGAAGCGCTTCCTGTATAAGCCGCTGCTCAAGGGGATGGCGCACAGCGAGCTGGAGGAGGCGGAGAAGGAGATGGAGGTGGTGCGGCAGGGACAGGAGGAGCTCAAAAAAGAGAGGGAGCAGTCGCTCAACGAGATGAAACGCCGGTCTTCAGAGCTGGTCGAGGCGGCCGAGAAGGTCGCCGACCGCTTGAAGGAAGAAGCCCGGCAAAAGGCAGAAGAGTCGCGGCGGAAGATCCTGGCCCAGGCCGA
>JBAIXY010000164.1:0-2110 GCA_037916205.1 Vicinamibacterales bacterium
TGCTGCTCTAGCATATCGCGGCAAAATTGTTGGTGTGATTATTGAAAGTCAGGAAATCGCCCAAACTGCCAGGGTGTTATTCGAGTTAGCGTGGATTGGATCCGAGAAATATTTAATAAATTAAAAAGCCGCTGTTGTAGCGTACTACTACTGCGGCAATATGAAGTCAGGCGCCGCCCCGGCATCTTGCGACAGGGCGAATCTGCCAGTGGTGTTTTGTGGGAAAGAGCCACATGTTGCCTCCTGTCCTCGCCTTGCGAGGAACGAGGGATAGGTGTCGGGCACTTGGCCGACGACAAGGGCAATTTAGCAGAACAGGTCCGGTTTGTCAAGGCTAACTGACATAAAAACTCGCCCCGAGGAGGGCGAGTTTCGCGTAGAGGAGGGTCAGCGCTTGATCTGGCTCCAGAGCGACATCAGGCCGAAGATGCCCGCGGCGAACAGCGTGACGCCGCCGATCCAGATTGCCGGCCATAGGCCGCAGCCGAGGCCAAAGCCGACGATGATGATGACCGAGGCGACCTCGCAGATCATCTTGATCTTGCCGGCCGGCTTGGCCGCGATCGTGCCCTGGGTCGCCCGCTGAACGACGGACAGCTTGACGATCCGGGCCACGGTCAGCCCGACGGCGCTGAACAGCACCAGCACGGTCAGCGGGATGAACACCCAGTGGAGCCTCGGCAGCACGGTCAGCAGGAAGCCGCAGACCAGCACCTTGTCGGACAGGGGATCAAGGAACGCCCCGAACTTCGTCTTCATGTCCCGGATCTCCGACAGGGCGCCCTCCACGAAATCGAGCAGGGCCGCCAGTCCGAAGACCACGAGCGCCGGCCAGTACGACTGCCTGATGAGCAGCCAGACGGCGGGCACGATGAGCAGGGTGCGGAAGATCGTCACCATGTTCGGGGTGACCCACTTCGGGAAGACCCCGTCGATGATCCTGCGGGCCAGCCGGTTGCGCTTCTTGAAGTCGACGATCCCGGCCACGCCGGACTCGAACCCGTCGAGCAGGTGATCGGCCGCGCCGGGCGCGCCGCCGCTATCGAGGCGCTTGTCTTGCGGAGACATGCTGCCACCTCCTTTCAAAGGACGACGTGCCACCATAGCACGCCGGGCCGGCAAAGACAAGCCCGGCAGCGTCCGCCGGACGAACAAAAAAGACCCCCGTCCGAGCGGACGAGGGCCTGATCTCATTTGACGCCTGCCTGTTTCAGCACGTGGCGCAGGCTGACCGCCGGCACCATGTAGCTGCGCTTCTGCAGCACGTTGACCATCACGGCCATGCCGACGACCGTGCCGTCGGCGCGGAAGACCGGCGAACCGGAGTTGCCGGGCACCATCATGGCGGTGACCGCCTGAAGCGGCGGCAGCTTCCGTTCGGCCATGTCGTTGATGACCTGGACCGTCTTGGCGTCGTAGACGTTCGGGTCGAGCTTGCCCAACTGGCTCTTGGCGTCCGACTTCGCGTCGGTCAGGAAACGCCTGACCACCGACCTTTCGCCGAAGGTGTAGGTGTAGCCGGACACGTACAGCGGCGCTTCGTCAGCCAGTTTGCCCCGTTCGACCTTCAGCGTCGGGCCGAGGCAGCCGGCGGCCAGCACCGCGGTGTCGCGGTAGCGGTCGTAGGCCTTGACCTCGGCTTCGACCTCGCGGTCGTCGCAGTAGACGAACACCTTCTGCAGGTGTTCGTACCCCTTGCGGTTGAGGAGGTGGGCGGCGGTGACCACCCAGCCTTCCTGGACGATGAAACCAGTGCCGAAGCCGTTGTGCGTGTCGTCGTAGACCGTGCGCACCGGGACCGTGCTCTCGGCGACGGCGCGGGCCTTGGCCGGGACGATCGGCGGCAGTTGGTTGAAGACCAGGACGCGGGGGACCGGCTTGTCGGCCTCATTCTCCTCGGCGGGGCCGGCATCCGGCGGTTCGATCACCTCGACTTTCGGTTCGTTCGGCGGGAGGACAACGATGTCGTTGCCCAGGTTATAAAGCGCCCAGAGGGCCCAGGCGGGAATGGCCGCGACCGCGGCCGTGACCAGCACGAGCCTCAGGGCGAGGCGCAGAGTTTCTTTCCGGGAGGTGGACAAGATCAGCCTCCTTTGCGGCAGACGTCATT
>JBAIXY010000165.1:0-8411 GCA_037916205.1 Vicinamibacterales bacterium
CAGCTCTGGGTCGATCCGGCCTCGATCGACGTCTGGAAATACAACGTCGCCCTGGCCAAGGAGGCTTTCACCGGCGGCTTCGACGAGATCCAGTTCGACTACATCCGTTTTCCCTCGGACGGGGACATGGCCGCCATCCGCTATCCGGTCTACGACGGCCGCAAGACCAAGTCCGCGGCCATGACCGATTTCTTCATCTATCTCGACCGGGAGCTGCGCGACAAGTCCGGCATCCCGATCTCGGTCGACCTTTTCGGTCTGACCTATTGGCAGCACAACACGGACCTGGGCATCGGCCAGCGCCTGGACACCGCGGCGCCTCGTTTCGATTTCATCTCGCCGATGGTCTACCCTTCGCATTACCCGCCGGGTTTCGAGGGTTTCGACAACCCGGCGGCCCACCCCTACGAGGTCGTCCACGACAACGTGGCCAAGGGCGAGGAGCTCCTCGATCAGCTGGCGGCCCGGGTGTCCGCTCCGGAGGGAGCGGTCATGGCCTCCTCGCGCCCCTGGCTGCAGGATTTCAACATGGGCGCGACCTACGATAAGGCCAAGGTCCAGGCCCAGATGAAGGCGGCCGTCGACGCCGGAGCCAGCGGCTGGCTGCTCTGGAACGCCGGCAATGTGTACACCGAGGCCGCTCTTGAGCCCGAGCCCTGAGTCGGATACAATTCATATATAATCGTTTCAGACGTTCCGAGTATGATGAGCAGAAAAGGAGTGTTTTTTTTGGCTCTGCTTGCCGGACTGGTGACCGTGGGCGCCGGCTGCGGCCAAGGCCAGGTGGCCATCCCGCCTCAGCGGATGAACGAGGAATCGGCTCTTAGCGCGACGCCGCCCGTGAACCTCGGCGACGCGATCAACGCCGCGACGCAGCAGGCCGAGGCTGAAGCCCGGGCGGAAGCGGCCAAGGAAGCTATGAACAGCGCAACGGGAACGAAGGGAGCAGGCGAAGAGAAAAAATGGTCCAGACCGACGTCTTTCCCCGGCGTCCTGCCGGAGAGCGAGCGTCTGGGCAAGGAGGCGGTGATCACCACGGACAAGGGGCGGATAGTTTTCGAGATCCTGGGCGACGTGGCCCCCAAGGCGGCGTCGAACTTCATCGCCCTGGCCCGGAGCGGCTTCTATGACGGACTGCGGTTCCACCGCGTCGTGCCGGGCTTCGTCATCCAGGGCGGCGATCCGCTGACCAGCGACGAGTCCCAGAGGGCCAAGTGGGGGACGGGCGGCCCCGGCTACAAGTTCGAGGACGAACTGGTGACCCTCGATTACAAGGCCGGCATCGTGGCCATGGCCAATTCGGGCGCGGACACCAACGGCAGCCAGTTCTTCATCGTGCTCGACGACCAGCCGACCCTGCCGAAGCAGTACACTATCTTCGGACGCGTGACCGCCGGCATGGATGTCGTTCGCCAGATCGTCGCCGACGACGTCATGCGCACAGTAGCCATTGAGGAAAGTAAATGATCCGTTGGCGCCGCGCGCCATCCGGTCGTGATCGAATATGGAACCAGCACTGCCGCCGCTTCATCCCAAACTTCCGCAACTGCTCGATTACCTCGGCTTGACCGTCGTTGACGCGGTCAAGTGGAACGTTCTGCTTTGCCGGGAGACCAAGGCGGAGGGCAAGGACGCCACCGTGATCCTCAAGTTCGGCAGCGACCCCAGGAAGGCCGCCAGCACCGACTACGAGGTCAAGATACTGCGCGACGTCCTGCCGCAATTCGACACCCGCTTTTTCGAGCGTCTGGTGCTGCCCGAATACGTCAGCGACGACACTTACGACGGGCTGCGCTGGGTGATCACCAAGTACATCAAAGGCAAGCCGCTGTTGTACGACTGGTCCGAGCTGAACACCAAGCCGGACATCCTGGGCGGCAAGAGCCTCGGGTTGGAGGTCGCCAGGTACGCCGTCGACGTCCTTCGGGACCTGCGCCTGGTCGATGTCGACCACCTGCCCGATTTCGTCCGTCGCTTCAATTTCGATTTCTGGTTCGGGCAGTTCCGCGAGCGGGCCAAGGAGCTGGTCGGCCGCGGCATCATGGCCCAAGAAACGGTCGACCGGGCCTTCGCCCTCTTCAATTCGATGGCCACCGACCGCTTCCAGGGCAACATGTTCACCAACGGTGACTTCTACCCGCGCAATTTCATCCTGCTGCCGGGCGGCAAGATCGCCGTGGCCGACTGGGTCGGCGGCATCGACCCGTGGGAGTTCGTGGCCATGAAGGCCTGGATCATGATGTGGGGCAATCCGCGCTGGCAGGCGGCTTACATCACCGAGCTTAAGAAGCATTTCCCGATAGACGTCGAGATGATGCAGGTGGGCCTGCTGGTCAAGGCGGCCAACCGCCTGTATCTGTGGCGGGAGATGTCCGAAGAGCATATCGGCTTCGCCCGTTCGCAGCTGCTCACGTATTTCAACAACTGCCTGGACGCCAGGTACGTCCAGGACATCTTCGCTTCCGATAAGTGACCGCCATGGCCAACGCCGCCGAAGTCCTGCGGGATATCGAACAGCGGTCGCGCTGGGAGTTCTTGCCGATCATCGGCCGCGACAAGGCGGCCTTTCTCGAGCAGCTGGTCCGCGACAAGAAGCCCTGCCGGGCCATCGAGGTCGGGGTCATGACCGGCTATACCTCGATCGTCATCGCCAGCAACCTGCCGTCGGGCTGCCGTCTGGTCGGCATCGAGATCAGCGAGGACCTGGCCCGGCGCGCCGAAGAGAACCTGGCCCGGGCCGGCGTCGGCGGCAGCGTCTCGGTCATCCGCGGCGACGCCCGGGAGCGGCTGGAGGACGCGAGCGGCAGCTTCGACCTGGTCTTCCTTGACGCCCAGAAATCCCAGTACCTGAGCTATCTGAAGAAACTGGAACCGAAACTCAACCCCGGCGCCGTCATCGTGGCCAACGGCGTCGCCCAGTTCCGCAAGGAGAGCCTCGGCTACCTGGATTACGTCCGGAAATCTGAACGGTACCAGAGCAGCAGCCACGTTTTCGGCGACGACGCCGTGGAGGTGAGCATTTTCAAAGGCTGAACGACGCGGGTGTCCGGTAAAAGAGGCCAAGAAAGGCCTTTTTTGTTTGTGCCGGAGCCGAAAAATTGATAAAATATATCTGATGTTAACGCGCGCACATATGGCATTCCGCCCCCGGGTTTTAAGGTCATTGGCAGTCTCGGCGGCGGTTTTTGCGCTGTTCTTGTTACCGGCTGCCGTCGCGCCGGCGCTGGCCGTGGCCCCGCCGCCGTTGTCGGTCAATATCACCGCGCCGGCCAGCGGCGCCGTCGCCGGCTTCGTCACCATTTCGGTGAGCACGAACCCCGGCGTTACCGGGATCACTATCAAACGGACGGCCGCCGGGGGCGGTGCCGTCGTCCAGGATCCGGTCAGCGTGTCCAACGCCACGCCGTCGACGGGCTGGTCGGTCATCTGGGACGTCACCAATATAGCCAACGGGTCGATATACGATCTCACGGCTTCCGCCATCGATCCGACGACCGGGATGCTGGTGACCAGCCCGGCGGTCAGTATCACGGTCAATAATCCCGTCCCGCTCACCGTCACCCTGGTCTCCCCGTCGACGGGCAGCGCTTCCGGGACCGTCACCATCGTGGCCAAGACCAATTTCCCGGTCGGCAGCCTGGACATTCTCCGTGAGCCGGCCGGCGGCGGCGCCGTCACCCAGACGCCCATCAACTTGACGTCGGCCGCCTCGCCCAAGACCGACTGGACGGCCACCTGGGACATATCCAAGCTGGCCAACGGCTCCATCTATAAGCTCACCGCCTCCGCCATTGACCCGGTCAATCAGAAGACCGTTCTCAGCACTCCGGCAACGATCACGATCAATAATCCCACGCCGCTGACCGTCGAGATCACCGCTCCGGGCAACGGTTCGACCCTCACCGGCAGCGTAACGATCACGGCCAAGACCAGCCTGCCGGTCTCGGCCCTGGATATCGCTTTCTCCACCACCGCCGGCCCGACCCCGCCGACCGCCAACCTGACCAACGCTTCGCCCAAGACCGACTGGTCCTACACCTGGGACACGACCAAATACGCCAACGGCACGTACGCCATCAAGGCCGTGGCGACCGACCCGAACACCGGCAAGTCGGTGGGCAGCGCGCTGGTCCAGACCACGGTCAACAACGCCGCGGGGTTGGCGGTTGTCATGGTCACTCCGGTCAACGGCTCGACCATCTCCGGCAGCTACACGGTCACGGCCAAGACCAGCCTCCCGGTCTCGGCTCTGGACATCGTCTTCACCTCGACCGCCGGCCCGCCCCCGCCGACCGCCAACCTGGCCAACGCTTCGCCCAAGACCGACTGGACCTACGCCTGGGACACGACCGTATACGCCAACGGCACGTATGCCATCTCCGCTTCGGCGGTCGACCCCGGCACCGGCAAGACGGTGACCAGCGCGGCGGTCCAGATCACGGTCAGCAATGAGTCGAAGGCGGCTCTCACCGTCATCATAGTTAACCCGCCGGCAGGCAATGTTTCCGGGGCCGTCGCCATCAAGGTCAAGACCAGCCTGCCGGTCGGCGCCCTGGACATCGTGCTTGAACCGGGCGGCGGCGGCGCCGTCACCCAGACGCCCATCAACTTGACGTCGGCTGCCTCGCCCAAGACCGACTGGACGGCCACCTGGGATGTTTCTGGCTTGGTCAATGGCTCCATTTACAAGCTTACAGCCTCGGCCGTCGACCCGGGCACCGGCAAGACGGTGACCGGCGCGGCGGTCCAGGTCACCGTCAACAACGCCGCGGCAATGACCGTCCAGCTCACCTCTCCGGGCAACGGCTCGACCATCTCCGGCAGCATCACGATCACGGCCAAGACCAGCCTGCCGGTCGGCGCCCTGGACATCGTCTTCACCACCACCGCCGGTTCGCCGCCGCCGACCGCCAACCTGACCAGTTCCGCGTCCAAGACCGACTGGTCCTACACCTGGGACACGACCAAATCCGCCAACGGCGCTTATGTCATCTCCGCTTCGGCCGTCGATCCGGGCACCGGCAAGACGTTGATGAGCAGTCCGGCAACGGTCAACGTGGATAACGAGGCGGCTGAGGCGCTCAATGTCAGCCTCACGCAGCCCGCCGCGGGAAGCGTTTCTGGAGCTATCCAGCTCGCGGCCACGACCAATCTGCCGGTCGTCATCGTCGACTTCGTTTTCGAGGCCGTCGGCGCTTTCGCCCAGCCGCCGCTGATCCGCGTCAAGAGCGATCAGCCCAAGACCGACTGGACCGCCACTTGGGATACGACCAAGTTCGCCAACGGGACCTACAAGATCCAGGCCGTGGCCCTGAGCGCGACCCAGGTCTCGGCGACCAGTCCGGCCGTCAGCGTCGACGTCAGCAACGAGTTGCCCAAGATCGACGTCACCCTGTCCGCGCCGGCCAGCGGCTCGACCATTTCCGGCGCCGCCGCCCTGAGCGCGTCCACCAGCCAGCCCGTGGCCGCGCTGGATTTCGTTTTTGAACTCGTTACCTCGGTCACCGGCGCCGCCCAGCCGTCGCCGATCCATCTGGCTCCCTCGTCGCCGCAGAGCTCGTGGACCGCGACCTGGGACACGACCAAGGCGGCCAACGCGTCGTATCGGGTCAAGGCGGTGGCCCTGGGCGCGGCCGGCACGCTGGGTACCAGTACGGTGTCGACCGTTACCGTCAGCAACGAGATGTCGACCCCGCTCACGGTCGTGGTCACCATGCCATCCGGCGGCTCGGTCCTGTCCAAGGTCGCCTCGCTCTCGGCGACGGTCAGCCGCAAGACCGAGTCCCTCGAATTCCTGATCGCCGGCGGACAGATAGACCCGGCCAAGCCCGCCGTCGTCAAGGCCAGTTCGAGCGTCGGCGACGGCATCCTGTGGTCGGCTGTTTGGGACACCTTCTCCGTCGGCAACGGCTCTTACAGCCTGAAAGCCCGTGCCGTGGCGACCGACTCGACGACGGTCAGCGGTCCGGTCGACATCAAGGTGGACAATCAGGGGGCGCCCCCGCCGTCCGTGGCCGTCAAGGTGTCGCTGATCACTCCGGCGCCCGGAGTCACGCTCGCCGGCCAGTCCACCGTGGTCGCGCAGACCGATCAGAAGGTCGGCGCCGTCACTTTCCAGATAACCGACCCGATGGGCAAGTCGGTCGCGGTCGAGGGCGTTTCCGGCGACGGCCTCAAATGGACCGCCGTCCTGGATACCCTCAAGTTCCCGAACGGCAAGTATCAAGCCGTGGCCAAGGCGACCGCCAATCTCCAGCCGGCTGGCGCCAGCGGGTCCAATGCTTTCGCCATCCAGAACGCCGCGCCGGTTCCCGGCGAGCAGCCGCCGGCGCCGTTACCGGGCGAACCGGTCGCTCCGCCGCCCCTAGCCGTAAAGATCGCGCCGCTTCCTTCGCCGGTGCGCGGCAGCGTTCTGCTCAGGGCGGGCGTCAGCGGCGGGCCGTCAGCGGTGTCTTTCCTGATCAAGCCGGCCGAGGGCGCAGGCGGTTTCGCCCGCGACGCCGTCTTCGCTCCCGAAACCGGGTCGTGGTCGGCGCTCTGGCTGACCACCGACGGTCCCGATGGCCAATATCAGGTCAGCGCCTCGGCCAAGACGGCCGACGGCCGAAGCGCGGCCAGTCCGACGCTCACGGTGGCCGTGCTCAACGCCGGCGCCGGCGCCCCCGTCCCGCTGCCCGATGTCCAGATCATCCCGCCAGAGGTCGTGCGCGACGCGGTAAAGGCCATCCCGGTCGGCACCACGCCCTTGCCGACCCAGCAGTTGCCGACCATAGCCGTCCAGCCTTTGACCGCCGCCGCCGATGAATGCACCGCCGCCCAGGTGCCCCCCGACAAATGTTCGGCCTGGCTGGCCTGGAACAGCAGGACCGACGAGTGCCAGGTCGCCGGCATTGTCACCAAAGAGGAGTGCGTTTCCTTCCTCAGGTTGAAGCTCGGCGCGCAGCTCCCCGTATGCACGACCGGCAACGAACCCGGCTGCGCCGACATCGCCAAACGGACCGCGGGACTGATCTCGGTGGCCGAACTCGACCGCATCGAGGGCGCCGTGGTGCCGCTGATCGGCACGGTGATCAAGTTCCAGCGTCCGGCGAGGCCGGCAGCGGAAGCTGCCGCTGCCCCCGAACAGCCGGCGTCCCCGGCCGAGGTTCCGGCCGCCGCTCAGGAAAAGTTGGCGCCGGCCGTTCCGCCGCCGACCGCCGATGTCTTGCTGGCCGAGGTCGTCCCGTTGAAAGCCGACCAGCCGGTCTCGCTCAAGGTCCAGGCCTCGCCGGCTTACGTCGCCGCGGGAGAGATGAGCCAGAAGGCCATGCCGGCCGTTCTGATGATCGACAGCGACGGCGATGGCCTGCCCGACGACGTGGAAAAGCGGCTCGGGACCGATCCGACCAAGGCCGATACCGACGGCGACGGTTATACCGATGCGGTGGAGATCAAGAACGGCTATAACCCGCTCGGACCGGGCAAACTGGGCGAAGCGGAGGCCCAGCTCGCTCCGGTGGACGTGGCCATCGTTTCCGGGGCCCCGATCGAGCAGCCCAAGGCCACCGGCGAAACTTCGGCCGACCTGGCCGTCGATAAGGTCGAAAAGTCGGAACAAGCGGGCGCCGGTCAGCCGCCAGGCCTCAAATTCTCCGGCAAGGGCAAGCCCGGACAGATCGTTTCCATCTTCGTCTACAGTTATCTGCCGCTCGTGATGACGACCACGGCCGACGCCGACGGCAACTGGAGCTACGATCTCGGTTCCAACCTTGAGGATGGCGAGCACACCGTTTACGTGGCGGTCACCGACGACACCGGCAAGATCAAGTCCAAGAGCGGGCCGCTGTCGTTCTTCGTTGCCGAGGCCCAGGCCGCGACGGCCCAGGAATTCTTCGGGACGCCTGCGGTCCAAGCCGCGGTCGGCGCCGCCGAGCCGGTCGACAGCATGATGCGCTGGTACATCGTCGGCGCCATCGTCCTGGTGGTGATCGCCCTGGCGATCGCCGCCATGATCATTTTCCGTCCGAAACGGACCGGCGGGGGATTCGAGTGACGCTGAACAAAAAAAACCGGTCGACAAGGCCGGTTTTTTAGCTTAATTAAGCTCTGATATCGGTCAGCAAGACGGACGAGGCTTCGGCGGCCGTCATGGACGGCCGGTCAGCGGGGCGGCTGCCGCCGGCGCTCTCCGGCTCCGCGGTCCCGCGGCTTACGGCTTCATCGGTAATCTGCTAAGCTGTATGCTATCGGAAATGCCAGAAAGATTATTCTCCATGAAAAAGACCGCCATCGTCATCGCCTTGTTCGCCGTGGCCGCCGCCGGCTTCAGTCTGGGACGTCTGTCCGGCGGCCAGTCGGCCCTGCCCCTCAACGTCAACGCGGCCAAGCGCGTCATTCCGCTGTTCCCCGCGCCGCCCAAGGACGATCCGGCG
>JBAIXY010000166.1:0-3321 GCA_037916205.1 Vicinamibacterales bacterium
TTCTTTTCGGCGACGGCCTTGGCTTCCTTCATTTCTTCCGGCGTCAGGTCCCTGATCTCCACGATCATGTCGTCCGTGACCTCGATGGGCGCCTCCTCTTCGGGCATCGGGAACTGCTCACGTACCTTGTCGCGGGCCGCTTCGCGGTCCTGCTTCAAGGCGTCCAGTTTCTGGCGGGCCTCCGCTGCGGCCTTGGCCTCAGGGGAGCCCTCCAGGACCTTCTTCATGTTCGGCCCCAGGGGCACGTTATCAAGCTCTTCCAGAACGCCCTGGACCTGGTCGGCGAAGGCGTCCTGGGCCTTGGCAGCAGCGGCTTCGGCCGCGGCGATCTTGTCTTCGTAGCCGCGGTCGACATCGGACAGGGCCACGCCGCGGTCCTCGCGGGCCATGGCGGCGTCCACGCGCTTGCCCATGGCCTCGATGCGGGCCTGACGGGCGGCGGCCTGCTCCATGTCCTCCTTGGCCATGGCGGCGTCCACGCGCTTGCCCATGGCCTCGATGCGGGCCTTGCGTGCCTCTTCGGCCGCCTCTTTTTCGATCTGGGACACCATCCTGTTCTGGACGACATCGAGCATGTCGTTCAGGACCTCAAGTTCCTTGGCCCTGCCCCGCTCGCCGTTCGGCAGGGTCTTCGGGTCGGCCTGGGTCAAGGCTTCGATGCGCCGATGCAGGCCTTGGGACTGCTCGCGCATTACCAGCATTTCCGGGCTCTCCGGAATTTCGGCGCGTTCTTCTGCCGCCGTCTCGGATACGATGTCGCTGTCTTCGACCTCTATCCTGGTCTCTTCCGGTTCTTCGGACATGATGTCGCTGACATCCACTTCTTCCCAGATCTCTTCGGGTTTGGCCTCGGTCTTTTTGGCGGCCTCGGCCGTCTGACGGTCCTCTTCGGCCATGGCCGCGTCGACGCGGCGACCCATCGCCTCGGACCGGGCTTTCTTGTTGGCTTCGCGGGCCAGGCGCGCCTGGTTCTTTTTCTCTATCGTCGCGAGCCTTTCGATGGCCACTTCACGAGGTCCGCGTCCTTCGTCCTCAGCCTTGATGTTCGCTGTCGCCTCGCGGGCGCGTTTCAGGGCGTCGGTCGGGTCAAGGCCTTCTTCCATTTGGTACTCGGCGATGCGGGCGTAACCCTTGGACTGGGAGTAGGGCGACTCGCTCTTGCTCAGATTGGCCATGGCTCCCTCGTAATCTCCGGCCTCGGCCTGGTAACGGGCGAAGGTCTCCGCATTCATCCCGGCTCCTTTCATCTGCTCGATCTTCTTGTCGATCTCGTCCAGCTTGTCCGGCGCGGCCTTCAGCCGCTCGGCCAACAGCGCGCGAAATTCGTTATCGAATTTTTGCGATTCGGCGTTGGGATAAAGGATGCCCCGGCCGCGGACCTCGCCTTTGACCCAGCCCTGGGCCAGCAGCTTCTGTTCGTATTCGCTGGCGGCTTTTTCCCGGGCGACGCGATCTTTTTCCATCTGCCTCACCTCATCCAGCGCCTGGTCGACCTCGCTTTTCGGTTTCTCGGCCGGCTTCCATTTGCCTTCGGCCTCCAGTTTGATCCGTTCCTTTTCGATCTCCTGGAGTTCGGCTACAGCCGCTTCGGTCTCGCTCATCGGGGGTTTGGGCTTTTCGGCCGGCTTCCATTTGCCTTCGGCCTCCAGCTTGACGCGCTCCTTTTCGATCTCCTGGAGCTCGGCAACAGCCGCTTCGGTCTCGGACTGCTTGCCGGTCTTCTTGCCGCTTTCGGCGCCCCAATCTTTGTCTACCAGAGACGGATCCGGCCGCGGAGTTTCAGGACTCATATGTGTGCTCGTGAGTGCATTAACTGAATAAAATCTAGCATATTTTTGCCTTTTTGTCAATTATTGCGCTTGATTAAGCGGAGAAACAGACCCAAACTTTCGACGTCGGGCCTGTCGGCGCGTTGACCTCGGGGCCGCGCGGTGCTAAATTCAACGGACTTGATATGGCCGGCGGCAAATATCACCTGATCACTTACGGCTGCCAGATGAATAAATCCGACTCCGAAAGGATGGCGGCGCTTTTGGACGGCCTCGGGCTCCAGGAAACGAAGGTCGAAAAAGAAGCGGACGTGATCATCGTCAATTCCTGCTCGGTGCGGCAGACGGCCGAGGACCGGATCTTCGGCAAGATGCGCAATTTCGCCCGGATGAAAGAGAAGAAGCCGGGGCTGATCGTCGCCGTCACGGGCTGCATGGCGGGCCGCGACAAGAACGGCGACATCCGGGCCAAGATGCCGGCGGCGGACCTGTTCTTCCCGACCCGCGACCTGACCCAGCTGCCGCGCTGGCTGGCCGAACTGAACCCGGCGTTGGTGAACACCGGCGACGTCCTCGAGGACTATCTCAAGATCCGGCCGCGCTACTCGTCCGCGGCCCAGGCTTTCGTGCCGGTGCAGACCGGCTGCCAGAAATTCTGCACCTATTGCGTGGTGCCTTACGCCCGGGGCCTGGAACGGAACCGGCCGGCCAAGGACATCCTCAACGAGATCCGGGCGCTGGCAGAGAAGGGCGCGGTCGAGGTCACACTGCTGGGGCAGGCGATCAATACCTACCGGGCCCCGGACCGCGTTTTTTCAGCTGAAAACCCCTATAAAAACGACTTTGCCGCCCTGCTTTGGGAGGTCAACCAGGTGCCCGGGCTGAAGCGCGTCCACTACACCGGGGCCCACCCGATGAACATGACCGACGAGGTCATCGACGCCCTGGCCCTGCCCAAACAGGTCAATTTCCTGCACCTGCCGGTCCAGGCCGGCAGCAACGAGGTGCTCCGGCGGATGAACCGACGCTACACCCGCGAACAGTACCTGGAGATCATCGGCAAGATCCGGGCCCGCCGGCCGGGCATCGCCCTGGGCACGGACATCATCGTCGGTTTCTGCGGCGAGACGCCGGAACAGTTCGAGGAGACGCTGGACCTTTACCGCCGCGCCGATTTCGACATCTCCTACAACGCCATGTACAGCACGCGCTCCGGCACCCAGGCGGCCAAGCTTTATGCGGATGACGTGACGCGCGAAGAAAAGAGGCGCCGCTGGAACGCGCTGCAGGCGCTCATGGAAGAGACCGTGCTGCGCAAGAACCAGGCCTACCTCGGCCGGACGGTCGAGGTCATGGTTGACCAGAAGGGCGGCGGCTGGTGCGGCGGCATGTCCAGTGAGATGAAGCTGGTACGCTTCGATTCCAAAGAGGACCGGCGCGGCCAGGTCATTGGCGTGAAGGTCGATAAGGCGATGGAGTGGATGCTGACGGGGAAGCTGGTATGAGCGGAAGGGGAATGCCGAAACTCGTGGTCGTCCTCGGCCCGACCGCC
>JBAIXY010000167.1:0-2747 GCA_037916205.1 Vicinamibacterales bacterium
GCCCTCACGCGTAGCGTGGGGGCATCTTTTTTGTGCGGAAGACCGCAAGGGACGAGAAGGGTATCCGAGGACGTGCCTTGAATGGCACGTCCGAGGAACCCGGGCGGCGGAGGAGCCGAAGTTGAGGACGAAGTCCGAAACGAGGCGGGGGAGCCGGAGTCCCTTGCGGTCCACCATAAGGCCCGGAACTACAGTTCCGGGCTTTATAATATGAAAGGACAGCGCGCCGCCGTCGTGATTGACTAATCGGCCGGCAAATATGATAATTTCCGCACGTCGATAGCCCATCAGCCTATGTCATTGAAGGTCGGCATCGTCGGTCTGCCCAACGTCGGCAAATCGACCCTGTTCAAAGCCATCACCAAGAAGCAGGTCGACTGCGCGAATTATCCGTTCTGCACGATCGAGCCGAACGTCGGGATCGTCGCCGTTCCCGATCCGCGCCTGGCGGAACTGGCACGGGTCTCCAAGTCCCAGAAGATCGTTCCCGCGGCCGTCGAGTTCGTGGACATCGCCGGGCTGGTCGCCGGCGCTCATAAGGGCGAAGGCCTGGGCAACAAGTTCCTGTCGCACATCCGCGAGGTCGACGCCATCGTCGAGGTCGTCCGCGCGTTCGAGAACAAGGATATCGTTCACGTCACCGGAAAGATCGATCCGCTGTCGGACATCGAGACCATCAACCTCGAACTGGCCTATGCCGACCTGGCCACGGTCGAGAAGCGCCTGGACTCGGCGAGAAAGCAGGCCAAGGCCGGAACGGACCGCGCCTTGAAGATCACGATCGAGGCCCTGGAGAAGGTCCAGGCCCGGTTGTCGGCCGGCCAGCCGGCCCGGAGCGCCGAGCTCAACGATGAAGAAGCATTGTCGGTCAAGGAACTTCAGCTGCTGACGATGAAGCCGCTGCTTTACGTCGTGAATGTCGATGAACAACAGCTCAAGGCCGGCTTCGCTATCGCCGGATTGCCGAAAGAACTGCAGATCCCTCTGTGCGTCAAACTGGAGGAGGAACTGGCGTCGCTGCCCGAGAACGAGGTCAGCGACTACCTGGCGGCCCTGGGATTGAAGATGACCGGGCTCGACCAGCTGATCCAGAAGAGCTACGAGCTGCTCGGACTGACGACCTTCCTGACCTCCGGCGAGAAAGAGACCCGCGCCTGGACGATCCGGCAGGGGACCAAGGCGCCGCAGGCCGCCGGCGTGATCCATTCTGATTTCGAGAGCAACTTCATCCGCGCCGAGATCATCAACTGGAAAGATTTCGTGGAGCTGGGGGAGGCGGGCGCGCGAGAGAAGGGCAAGATGCGCGTGGAGGGGAAGGATTACGTGATGAGGGAAGGGGACGTGTGCAACTTTCGCGTTGGCGTGTAGGCGACAGGCATCCGATGTGGATAAGTTGTTCAAAAAAGCGGCCCATAAGGCCGCTTTTGAACACTTTCGCAGTCAGGCTTCCGGACCTACTGACGGACCAGTCTGACGATCTCCCGCCAGACGAGCTGGTCCGGCCGGCCGTAAAGCAGTCCGCCGTTCTTGGTCAGGCTTGTCTTGTAACCGGCCGGCGCCGTGCCTGGCAACAACGCCGCCGGCCGCCAGCCGAGTTTGGAAAATTCCGACACGCTCACGCCGTGCTTCTCGCGACCGAGGATGAAGACCGGCAGCGCAATGACGACGCAGGCGTCCGGCCGCAGCAGATGTCCCCAGGAACTCAGGCTTTCATAATAGAGCCTGGAAAGTTCGGCCAGCTGCCGCTGCAGTTCGCCGCGCGTTTCGCGCCCGCGCCGCGGCGCGCCCAGGAACGGCTCGGTGACCACGGCGCCGATGCTGGATTCGGGAAACCGTCCGCTCAGCTTGCGGGCGTCGGAAGCGAAGACCTCGACCTTGGACGCCGGCAGGCCGCCGCGCCCCTTGAGCCAGTCGATGTTGGCGAGCGTGCTCTTCACCGCTTCGGGGTTCAGATCGCTGCCGGCCACGTCGGTGAATCCGAGCCGCAGCGCCTCGGTCAGGACCGTGCCCGAACCGCAGAACGGATCGAGCAGCCGCTTGTCGGCCGGCACCGCCGCGATGTTGATCATCATCCGGGCCAGTTTGGGCGGCAGCATGCCCTGAAGGGTGTCGCGCGCCGGCCGGCCGTAGTCCGTGCCGGAAAACTCCTCGAAGGGCTGGACGGCCGAGGTCATCCCGGCCAGCAGGCCGTCGGCCGTGGCCAAAAAGACGAACTCCGCGCCTTCTTCGATCAGGCGGTTCTTGGCCACGGCGACCGACGACAGGGCGTAGCCGTCCTGGGCTTTGACCCAGCGGGCGCCGGCGCTGGCCTCCTTGAGGCGCGTCTTGGTCTCCATGCCGGCGTTGCGCAGCTCCGCGGCCGCGTGCCGGGCGGAGCCGTCCAGCCGATAGACGCTGTAGCCGAAAGTGATGCGCTGTCCGGTGGCGCCGCGGCTCAGGAGTTTTTCGGTCATCAGGTCGGCGGCAGCCTCGGCCGCGGGGCCGGGCGGCATGCCCATCATGACGCCGATCTTGACCGTGCCGCCGAGCCGGCGCATCAAGGCGGCCGGGTCCAGGCCGGCGCTGCTTTCGACGACCAGGACCTGGGACGAGCTGAGGCCGAAATTGGCGGCGCGCATGCCCAGGACAGCGGCGATCTCGGCGATCGACAGCGACGGGTTCGATCCGAGGACGAAGAAATATTTCATAACATCAGTGACGCGTTAATCTTACCATTTCCGGGTCTTTTGCGCCGGACGAGGCCTCGC
>JBAIXY010000168.1:0-4463 GCA_037916205.1 Vicinamibacterales bacterium
GCCTTGACCGCCCGGCAGATGCGCTTGCAGCCGAACTTGGTGCGCGAGAAGACCAGGACCGTGCCTTTGTAATCGCCGAGCAGCTTTTCCAGCAGACGGTTCTTCTGGTCCTTGCGGACGACGAACAGCTCGTGGCTGACCAGTTCCGCGGGCGTGCCGGCGGGGGCCACCTCCACGCGGAGCGGCATCTTCATGTATTGCGATGCGATCCTGACGATGGCGTCCGGCATGGTGGCCGAGAACAGCATGGTCTGACGATCGCGCGGCACGACCTGGAGGATGCGGCGGATCTGGGGCTGGAAACCCATGTCCAGCATGCGATCGGCCTCGTCCAGCACCAGGACGCCGACGTCGGACAGGTCGAGCGTGTGCTGTTCGAGGTGGTCGATGATGCGTCCCGGGGTGCCGACGACGATGTGCGGCTTGGCGCGGATCGCCCGCACCTGCGGCTCCATGGAGGCGCCGCCGATGATCACGGCGGTGCGCAGGCCCAGATGCTTGCCGATGGCCAGGAGCATCTCTTCGACCTGGAGCGCGAGTTCGCGGGTAGGCAGCACCACCAATCCCTTGCCCTTGAGACGGGCGATGCGCTGGATCATCGGAACGCCGAAAGCCACCGTCTTGCCGGTGCCGGTCTGGGCGACGCCGATGACGTCCTTGCCCTCGATGGCCACGGGAATGGCCTTTAACTGGATCGGCGTCGGCTTGGTGAAGCCGAGCTTGTCCAGGGCATCAAGTAATTTGGGGGCGATGCCCAGCCCGTAAAACGCCGGCCCGGCCGGCTGGTTGGCCTCTGGGGTCATACGAAAAAATGCGACCCGCGCCATCAGGGTCCCATTTAAGTGTGACGACTGCCAGTGGCTCGAGTCCGCGCCCGTTTCGACGGACGCCATTTCAGTTAACGATGATACCGGATGTCGGCCGGAAAGTCAACCGATCAGCGGAACAGCCGGAAATAATTGACGATCTCGACGTAGATGACGGCCAGGAAGAAAAAGACGCCGAGCCCGGTCGGGATCGCCTTGGTTGAGCCTATCCGCGGCGACAAATAGGCCACGACCATCATATACGGGATCCAGGCCACGAGCGTCCCCAGGATCACCAGCCAGGCGTGGTTGGCCACCGCCGCGCCGCCCTTGCTCTCGCCGATGAAGAAATAGGCGACCACGGTGAAGACCGGGGTGATGGCCGCGAGCGCCGACAGCAGGCGGTGGTTGCTCTGCTCCAGGGCGACGATGAGCACGGTGATCGTGCCGCCGATCAGGAAGTAAATGCCGTAGTTCTTGATCTGTTCGATGAGGTTCGGCATAGGCGATCAGGCGAGGGCGAGTTCCAGCGCGCGCCGGCAGGTCTCTTCGAGCGTGGCGCAGACCGGAATGCCGGGGGCTTTTTTGGATATGGTGCGCCGCAGGTAGCGGGCGTTGGTGAAACCTTCTTCGATCCCGACGCAGACCCTGGCTCCGGCCAGGCGGTGCAGCGTCACGGCCTCGCCGAGTTCGAACCGGGTGGTCTGGGCGTAGGCGCGCTCGCATTTGTGCTCACGCTCGCGGGCCAGCCAGAACAAGATGACGCCATTTTTGGCGGCGCGATCCAGGTGGAAGTGCTCCCAGTCGACCTGGGCGTTGTAATCGGCCTCGGTGAATTCGCCGAGGTCGCCCCGGCGGCGGGGCGAGGCCACGGTGACGGCGGCGGCGCCGAGGAGCGAGATGGCCCTGCTTTGCCAGTCGGCCGAGCCCTGGATCGGGCCGGCGACGAAGATCAGCGGGCCTTCGATATCGACGTAGTTCGGCGGGGTGAGGATCTTGCCCATAGGTTCGGTGTTCCAATTGTAATGCCGCGCCGGCGGCAAGGCAATCGGGCCCCAGCGGACGGAGCGTCAGGCCGGCAGGCGTTGACTTTCGGCCGGAAAAGCGCTAATTTCCGGCCAAGTTCTTTCAACACTTGAGGAGAAGAAGATGACCGAAAAAATCGCTTTGCTTTTGACCGTAGTCTGCTTTTTTTCCATCGCGGGCTGCAAACAGCCGGCCGAAGAGCTGCCGGCCGAGATGCCGCCCGTCGTGCGGGCGGATTCCTGGATCGGCGTCGAGTTGGCCGAGGTGGAACCTCGCAGCGAAGTGATCGGTTCGAGCGCGACCGAGGTCCTCGTGGCCGGCACCATTCCCTACATGCCCGCCGACGGCGTCCTGAAGGAAGAGGATGTGATCCTGCGGCTCGGCGACGAGCCGGCGGCCGGAGCGGCAAGGACGGTCGAGGCGATCAGACGCTGGCCGGCCGGCCGCGCCCTGCCGCTGACTGTCCGGCGCGGCGGCAAGGAAGTCGTCTGCGAAGTGATACCGATCGCCAAGCCCGCGCCGTCCGACCTGCTCGGCCGCGTCTACGTCGGCCGTCCGATGCCGGTCTTCAGCGGCTACCAGATCTCGGTGGCCAGGACTGACGGCAAGGGCGGCGTCGTGGCCGGGACGCAATGCGTCATGAAAGATGACGCGGACTGCCTGGGTCTGGGCCGCCTGGGCCGGACGAACCTGGCGCGGGGCAAAGCCACCGCCGTGCTCTTCTGGACGCGATACGATGACCTCGAAGGTCAGCCGTCTACGACCAAGGAGACGCTCGCGGTACTGAAGGCCTGGACGGACAAGTACGCCGGCCAGGGCCTGGAGATCGTCGCCGTCACCCGCGACACCCCGCGTTCGATCATGCCCTATCTGCAGAAGGCCGGGTCGCAGCCGCCGATGACGCTCATGTCCGTGTCTCTCGGCCGCCTGGGCGCCGCGCGGCTCGCCCAGACCCTGGCGCCCTCCGTCCTGGTCCTGGACGAAAAAGGCGTGGTCCGGGGCGCTGCCGGCGCGGTCGGCGACCTCAAGAGCCTCGGCGACCGGCTGCTCCCGCAGCTCCTGGACGCTCCTCGATAGTCACTCTAATGGCGGTCCTCGCGACCGCCTTTTTTTATCGGAAAAACCCCGGCCGGAGCCGGGGTTCTTCGTTATCGAGCCGTCAGGCGCTCATGCCGCCGGCGCTCAATCTGGCGAACGCCAGGAACACCAGGACGAAAAGCGCGGTCATGAAGGCCGGGGCCAGCGATGACAGGACGTCACGCCGGTCCGGCCGGAACCGCCGCAGCAGGAGCGAGTTCAGGACGACCGAGACCGAACTGAAGGCCATGGCCAGGCCGGCCAGTTCGGGTTTGAGTATCAGTCCCCAGACGGCGAAGACGCGAGCGGCGATGGGAATGCCGATGACGTTGTAGAACAACGAGAAGAACATGTTCTGGCGGACCTTGCCGATGGTGGCCCGGCTCAGCCTGATGGCCGCGACCACGTCGGCCAGATCGCTCTTCATCAGCACCACGCCGCCGGTCTCCATGGCCACGTCGGTGCCGCTGCCCATGGCGATGCCCAGGTCGGCCTGGGCCAGCGCCGGAGCGTCGTTGATCCCGTCGCCGACCATGGCGACGCGGACGCCGGCTCCCTGGAGCTTCTTGACCTCGCCGGCCTTGTCCTCGGGCAGCACCTCTGCCAGCACGTTGTCGATGCCGGCCTGCTTGGCGATGGCCCTGGCGGTGCGCTCGTTGTCGCCGGTGATCATGAAGACCTGAAGCCCGAGCTTCTTGAGAGCGGCGACGGCCGGCGCGGACGTTTCCTTGATGGTGTCGGCGACGGCGACGATCCCGAGGATCTCCTTTTCTCCGGCCAGGATCATCGCGGTCTTGCCCGACTCCTCGAGCCGCCGCAGTTTGCGGTCGAGCGCGCCGGTTTCCAGGCCGAGAATGTCGGTCATGAGCCGGCGGTTGCCGAAGTAGTACAACCGGCCGTCCACCTTGCCCTGGACGCCGTGGCCGGGGACGGCCTTGAATTCGGCGGTTTCGGCCGTATCGATCCCCTCCTCCTCGGCGTAGCGGCAGATGGCCTCGGCCAGCGGGTGCTCAGAACGGGCCTCGAGGCTGGCGGCGATCTCGACGATCTTCTCCTCGTCCGGTTCGGTCAGGCCGACGACGTCGGTGACCTCGGGCTTGCCCTTGGTCAGCGTGCCGGTCTTGTCGAAGACCACGGCTTTGACGCGGCAGGCGGCCTCGAGCGGCTCCCCGCCCTTGATCAGTATCCCCTGCTCCGCGGCCTTGCCGGTCGAGACCATGATCGCGGTCGGCGTGGCCAGGCCCAGGGCGCAGGGACAGGCGATGACGATGACGGCGGTGAAGGCCATCAGGGCGAAGGAGAGCGGCGCGTGCAGCAGCAGGAACCAGACGGCGAAGGTCGCGAGGGCCAGACCGATGACCGCCGGCACGAACCAGGACGAGACGCGGTCGGCGAAGGCCTGGATCGGCGCCCGCGAACCCTGGGCGTCCTCGATCAGCCTGATGATCTGGGCCAGCACGGTCTCGGAGCCGACCTTGGTCGCCCGGAACTCGAATCCTCCGGACCTGTTGACCGTGGCCCCGAAGACCGCGTCGCCCTCTTTTTTCTCGACCG
>JBAIXY010000169.1:0-1753 GCA_037916205.1 Vicinamibacterales bacterium
GCGGTCCGGCTTGAACACGGCCACGCGCCGGCGGGCGATGACCTCGCGGCGCAGCCGCCGGATCAGCTCCTCGCTCTTGCCCGACGACATGCAGCCGACGATGATCTCGAAGGTCCCTTTTTTCATAAAAGGATCACAGGCGTCACTTCGCGGTCCAGCGATAATTGGCCCAGACCCATTTGGCCGCCGTCGCCGCGTCCTTGAAGACCTGCTGCTGGCTGCCGGCGCCGAAAACGGCGATCACGATCGGCCGGTTGCGGTGATCCTTCATCTTGACCACCAGGTTCCACAGCGATTCGTCGATGTAGCCGGTCTTGCCGCCGAGGACATAGAGGCCGTTGCTGTCGTCGGTCAGCAGGGTGTTGGTGTTCTTGACCCGGTGGGTCTGATCGTCGTCCAGGACGATGTCGTAGTAGGCCGAGCTGGCCGAGCGCCTGATGTCGTAATAGCCGTCGAAAGCCTTGAGCGCCAGCTTGGCGACCTCTTCGGCGGTGGAGACGTTGCGCGCGTCGAGGCCGGTCGGCTCGACGAACTTCGTGGACGCGAGGCCGAGGTTGTCGGCCTTGGCGTTCATCGCCGCCACGAAATCGTCCATGGCCAGCCCTGAGGAGCGGGCCACGGCGTGGGCGCAGTCATTGGCCGATCCGATGAGCATGGCGTTGAAAGCGTCCCTGACGGTGATGCGGCTGCCGTCGGCGACGCGCAGCCTGACGCCGCCGACGTTGTCGGCCTCGGAGAGCGTCAGCGCCGCTCCGAATGGCGTCTTGCGGTCGATGGCGATCATGGCCGTCATCAGCTTGGTGATCGAGGCGATCGGCCGCTGGACGCGGGAATTTCGGGCCAGAAGCGTCTCGCCGCTCGCCGGGTCCATGACGTAGACGGCCTTGGCGTTGATCTTGCGGAAGTCGAAAGCCGCGCCGGCCTTCAGGACAGGTCCGGCCTGCTTCACGGCCGCGGCCGGGACGGCCTGCGGCGAGTAGAACGAAAGTTCCGAGGGATATTCCTTGCAGCCGTAACTCCGCGCCCAGTCCTCGAGGTCGGCCAGCCCCTTGGTCTTCGTCGAGGGGATGGCCATCCAGTCGTCAGGCCGGAAGGCCTGTTTCAGGTCGGCACGGCCGAGATAGATCTGCCAGAGGTTCTCGCGCGCGTCGGCCGCGGAAACGGCCGCGGCCGGACCGGCGGCCGCAAAAAAGACCGCGACAGCGGCTAGCGCCGTCACGGCCGGGAGAAAGCGGAGATAACGCGTCTGCCGCATGGCTGCCGGCCTAATAAAGACTCTTGATCTCCACACCAGTGTAATAGTATTTGAGGATGTCCGTCCATGCGGCTCCGGCGTTGGCCCGGCCGATGGCGTCATTGGCCGACAGGCCGACCCCGTGGCCGGAAAGGGCGTGGCCGATGTCGTAAGGAGCCGGCTTGGAGACGAGCCAGGGGTGCGGCGAACTGCTCCAGACCTCGGTCCAGGCGCGGGTCCGGCCGTCGGAACTGGAGAAGTAGGGCGTCACGACGACCTCGCCGCCGTAGGTCACGACCTGGCCGCGCGTTTCCTCGACGGCCCGGACCACGTTGGGCCGGACGGTCTCGGACGTGTAGCCCTTGTAGACCTGGTCGCCGCCCGTGGTGTTGAGGTCGAAATATTCGGACTGGTGCTTGCCGCCGATGGCCTTGACGAACAGGGCGTAGGTCCGGGCGGCGGCCACCAGGGCCTTCTGGTACTCGTAAGGCGAACCGTTGGAGGTCTCGGCCAGGCCGC
>JBAIXY010000170.1:0-1931 GCA_037916205.1 Vicinamibacterales bacterium
AAAAGTATGAAGCGACGCGTGTCCGGCGAGGGGCCGCTTCAGCCGCGATACATATTCGTGGGCGAGGCGCCCGGCAAGGAAGAAGAAAAGGCCGGCCGGCCGTTCATCGGCCGGGCCGGACGTTTGCTGCGTGCCGCTTTGGCGGCCAACGGCATCGCGGCCGAGGAATGTTATATAACCAACGTGGTCAAGACGCGGCCCAGCGACGCTTCCGGAGCCAATCGCAAGCCGGATAAGAGCGAGGTGTCCCGCGGCTTGCCCGAACTGCGGCGCGAGCTGGCCCGGCGTCCCTGTTCGCTCGTGGCTCTTTTGGGCGACACCGCCGTTTCCGCGCTGCTCGGACGGCGATTCAGGATCGGCCGCGATCACGGCCTGGCCGTGGCCGCCGGCGGGCGAGGCTGGTTCATTTCTTATCATCCGTCGGCCGCGATCCGTTTTCAAAAAGTGCGGCGGCTGTTCGAGGCGGATCTGGCCGCGCTGCCGCGGAAATTCGAGCCGCGCGAACTGTTCACTATCGGCCATTCGACCAGGACCCTGCCGGCGCTGGTCAGGGTGCTGAAGAAATATCGCATCGAACTGCTGGTCGATATCAGGCATTTTCCGCGCTCGAGACACAATCCCCAGTTCAACAAGAACGGACTGGGCCGCGAGTTGCGGCGGCGCGGGATCGACTATCGGTGGCTCGGCCGGGAACTTGGCGGCTTCCGCCCCGGCGGCTACGAGGCCTATATGCTGACGCCGGATTTCGCCGCCGGCTTAAATCGTCTGCTCGACCGGTCACTGGGCCGACGGACGGCCATCATGTGCGCCGAACTGATCTGGTTCCGCTGCCACCGCCGGCACGTGGCCGACGCCCTGGCCGATCTGGGCCAGCGGGTGACGCACCTGCTCGACGAAGAGCGAAGCGAACCGCATCGGCACGTCAGCGGCGTCAGGATCAAGTGCGAACCGGCCGTCGCGGCAGGCGGCGACCGCCGCGTCAGCTCCCGGAAGAGAGGAACACGCGCGCGTTCAGCGAAATAATATATGGACGGTCATCATCACCAAGGAACACCCACGTCTTCGTCCCAGGCGGAAAAATATTCCTGCCCGATGCATCCGGAGGTGGTCTTGGACCATCCCGGCCGCTGCCCGAAGTGCGGCATGGAATTGGAGCCGGTCGCCGCCAGGCCCCGGCCGAAGGATGACGGCGGCCTGGACAAGCACGCCGGCCACTCCGTCGGAATGTTCGCCCGCCGTTTCTGGGTCTGCCTGGCGCTGACCGCGATCGTCGTCCCGTATTCGGGCATCCTCAGGTCGCTGTTCGGCTTCACGGCGCCGGTCTTTCCCGGCTCGGAATTCCTTCCGCCGGTCATTGGCACGGTAGTCTTCTTTTACGGCGGCCTTGTTTTCATTCGCGGCGCCTACCGCGAGTTGCGCGCGCGGCTGCCGGGCATGATGACCCTGATCAGCCTGGCCATCACCGTGGCCTATGTTTACAGCCTGTACTCTTTCTGGCGCGGCGGCGAGACGCTTTTCTGGGAGTTGACGACGCTCGTCACCATCATGCTTCTCGGCCACTGGATCGAGATGAAAGCGGTGAGCGGCGCCCAGGGCGCTCTGGCCGCCCTGGCCAGGCTGCTGCCGGACACGGCCGAGATCGTCCGGGACGGCGGCACGGAGGCCGTGCCGCTCGAGCGGCTGGCGGTCGGCGATGTCGTTCTGGTGAGGCCGGGCGGCAAGGTGCCGGCCGACGGACGGGTGATCGAAGGCGGCTCCCAGGTCAACGAGGCCGCCGTGACCGGCGAATCCAGGCCGGTGGCCAAGTCGAAGAATGACGAGGTCGTGGCCGGCACCATCAACGGCGACGGCGCCCTGAGGGTGGAAGTGGCCAGGATCGGCAGCGACACGTTCCTGGCCGGCGTCATGCGGCTGGTCGCCGAGGCCCAAAG
>JBAIXY010000171.1:0-9548 GCA_037916205.1 Vicinamibacterales bacterium
GGATACATCATGCTATAGCCCCAGCTGGGACCCCACTGGGAATTCCACCCCGGACCGGCGGCCAAAGCCGCGAGGGGCGAGAGAGCGGCGAACGCCGCAGCCGAAGCGAGAATTAACTTACGCATACGCACAACCTAAAATTGAGTTAGAAAACGCAGGTCGTTCTTATATAGTTCGCGGATGTCCGGGATCTTCAGCCCGGCCTTCATCATCATGGTGCGCTCGACGCCCCAGCCGAAAGCGAAACCGCCCCACTGTTCGGGGTCGATCTTGCCGGCCGCGAGCACGTTCGGGTGGACCATGCCGGCGCCGCCGAGCTCCAGCCAGCCGTCCTTGCAGAGGCGGCACTTGGCGCCGTCCTCCAGCCTGCCGGTGCCGTGGCAGATGCCGCAGGTGATGTCGACCTCGAAGCTGGGTTCGGTGAACCGGAAATGGAACGGCCGGAGCCGGGTCTTTCGGTCAGGGCCGAAGAAAGTGCGGGCGAAGTAGTCCAGCACGCCCTTGAGATGGGTCACCGAAATGCCGCGGTCGATGAGCAGGCCCTCGAACTGGTAGAACATCGGCACGTGCGAGACGTCCATCTGGCGGCGGTAGCACTTGGAGATGCTGATCATGCGGATGGGCAGCTGGCGCTGCTCCATCTCGCGGACCTGTCCGGAAGAAGTGTGCGGGGTCAGGACCATGCGGCCGAGCTTGGGGTGGTCCGGGGCGTCGACGAAGAAGGTCTCCCATTCGTCGCGGGCCGGGTGGTCCGGCGGCATGTTCAGGGCCTCGAAAGCGTACCAGTCCCAGTCGACCTCCGGATGGCGGACGCGGTAGAAACCGATGCGGCTGAAGATGTCGGTGATCTCGCGGATGGCCAGGCTGGTCAGGTGCAGGTGGCCCTCGGGCGGCCTGACGCCGGGCACGGTCGTGTCCATCCATTCCTGATCGGCCAGGTTCTCGAAGGCCGAGGCCTTGAGCGCCTCGCGGCGCGCGGCGAAGGCCGACTCGAGCTCGCGCTTGATCTCGTTGGCCTGCTGGCCGGCAGTCTTCCGATCTTCGGGCGCCAACAGACCGAGTCCTTTCAATGACAGAACGAACTCGCTCTTGCGGCCGAGCGAGGCGGTCTCGAGTTCGTCGAGCTCGTTCAAATTCTTCACCGCGGCGAGAGCCGAAAGGATGCGTCCCTTCAGCTCAGCCAGTTTGTCGAGCATATGCGGCGCCGGCCGGGCCGGCGCGGACTAAAATCCGAGGGCGGAGGACACCGACCGCCGGATCTGGTCACCGAATTTTACCACATCCTGATAAGTGATGACGAGAACCAGGAGCATGAGCAGGGCGAAGCCGATATTGTGCGTCAGATTCTCGATCCGGGCGCTGACCGCCCGGCCGCGGACCTTCTCGATGGCCAGGAACAGGACCCGGCCGCCGTCGAGCGCCGGGAAGGGCAGGATGTTGATGACCGCCAGATTTACCGACAACAGAGCGGTGAATTGCAGCAGGTAGCGGAAGCCGAGCTTGACCATCTCGGCCGTCAGCACGGCGATGCCGACCGGCCCGGAGAACTCCACGCTGACGCCGCGGGCGGCGAACAGGTCGCGGAACAGGCCGTAGAACGCGGCCCAGATCTCGCGGACGAAGGAGATGGTGGCGTCGAGGCCCTCGACCGGCGCCAGGTACCAGGGATAGGAGACCAGGCCGGTCTTGACGATGGCCACGCCGATGCCCGGCTGGCCGGTCTCGGACAGGCGCTTGGGCACGACCGGCTTGTCCAGCGAGGCGCCGTCGCGGCTGACGGATACGGTGATCGGCACTCCCTCGTGCGAGGCGGTGAAATCGCGGAAATCGTTGACGCTGCCGACCAGCCGCCCGTCCAGGGCGATGATCGTGTCGCCGGTCTCCAGTCCGGCCAGGTCTGCCGGCGAGTTCTTCAGCACCGAATAGACCTGGATCTTGGCGTTGCTGACGCTGGCGGCGGCCGGCAGGTCCTCGGCCACCTGGGGCAGGCCGATCATGTAACCGACCGACAGCAGGAACCAGGCCAGGACCAGGTTCATGGCCACGCCGGCGCAGAGGATCAGGGCCCGCTGCCAGGGCTTGCGGGACGAAAAGCTGTCGCGTTCGTGGGCCGAGCCGCCGCTCTCGCCCTTGATCTTGACGAAGCCGCCGAGCGGGATCCAGTTCAGCGAATAGATCGTGTCCCCTCGTTTGACGCCGGCGAGACGCGGCGGGAATCCGAAGCCGAACTCCTCCACCTTGATGCCGGCCATTTTGGCCGTGACGAAATGACCGAGTTCGTGGACGAAGACGAGCACGGACAGGACGATGACGAGGATGAGGATGGTTCCGATCATTCGAGCGAGGTCTGATGGAGTTTAATGTCGTTCCCGAGCCAGTGGCGCGCGAGCGCGGCGAACTGGCCGGTCAGGTCGCTGACGTAGAAATGGTGCCGGGTCGTGCGGCGCAGGCCGGCGCTCAGGTCGGGCCGGGAGCCGATCAGTTCTTTGAGCCGTTTGACGGTCTCGTGCGCCGGGTCGATCAGCTGCACCCGCGGGCCGACGACCCGCCGGATGACCGGTTTGAGAAAGGGGTAGTGCGTGCAGCCGAGGATCAGGGAATCGATCCGCCGTAAGCTTAGCGGCCGGAGATAGTTCTTGGCAATGGAGACGGTTTCCGGCCGGCGGGCCCAGCCTTCCTCGACCAGCGGCACGAACAGCGGGCAGGCCTGCGGGATGACGTCGGCCCGGGGCGCCGCCAGGCGCATCTTGGACTCGTAGACGCCGCTTCTGACCGTGCCGCGCGTGCCGATGACCCCGATCCGCCGGCCGCCGGCGGCCGCCGCCTTTTCCACGGCCGGCGTGACCACCTCGATGACCGGCACCTTGAGCTTCCGACGCAGCGCGCCGAAAGCCAGGGCCGAGGCCGTGTTGCAGGCGATGACGATGACCTTGGCCCCCTTGGAGATCAGGAACTCGGCGTCCTGCAGGGCGTAGCGCGTGACCATCTTCCGGCTCTTGTTGCCGTAGGGCATGCGGGCCGTGTCGCCGAAATAGACCACCCCGTAGCCTGGCAGCTGGCGGAAAACCTCCTTGACCACGGTGAGGCCGCCCAAGCCGGAGTCGAAAATGCCGATCATATCGTCGCGTGTCTGTCTTTGACCTTACGATGGAACCTTGATTATATGCCGTTATCGATCTTTGGGATAGGAGGCGATCAATGAGCGAGGAGCCGAAGAAAATCCCGGACGAGGCGGACTCAGCCGCGAGGAAGACCTACTGGTACACGCTTTGCTGGATCATTTTCTTCCGCGCCAACATCGCCATCGTGCTGCTCGGCGGCCTGGCGGCCGCGGCCGAGGCGCTGGGCAGGACCAAGAGCTCCGACCCGCGCATCGTGATCACGTTCGCGATCTATCTGGTCGCCGCATCAGCCGCCGGCCTCATGGCCGGACTGCGCGGCGCGGCCTGGATCGTGCGCATCCTGATCGCCTGCTTCGTCATCGGCCTGGCGGCAGCGCACATCTTCACGGCCATCTGGTGCTACGCGGCCTTCGTCGCGGCGCCGCTCGCGCTGGTGCTGCTGATCGCGCCGCTCTTCAAGTATCCCGAGGCGCCGGCCGCCGTCAAGAAGTGACCCGGCCAGTCCCGACCGCCCCTTCCGGGCGGTTTTCTTTTTGCCGTCAGGACCTGATCAGCTTGAGCAGTTCGTCGCGTTTTTGCTCCATTTTAGCCTTATTTTTGGCCTCCATGGTCAGGCGCAGCAGCGGCTCCGTGTTCGACGGCCGGACGTTGAACCACCAGTCCTCTTCCGGCCGGGCTTCGTCGCGGAAGTCCATCCGCAGGCCGTCGATCTTGGTGACGGCCGAAGCCTCGTGGCCGTAGACCTCCTCGAGTTTGGCCAGGACCCCTTCCTTGTCCTCGACCCGGGAGTTGATCTCGCCGGAGTGGTGGTAGCGCATCAGCGGGCGGACCAGTTCGGAAAGTTTCTTGCCGCTCTCGGACAGGAGTTCGAGCACCAGGAGCATCGTCAGGTCGGTGCACTCGGCGACGTAGAAACTCTTGTAGAAGTAGTGCATCGAGAACTCGCCGGCGAACTCGGCGTTCACCCGGCGCATGTGCGGCTTGACCACGCCGTGGCCGACGCGGCTCATCACCGCCTGGCCGCCGTGCCGCTCGATCTCCTCGGCCACGACCATGCTCTGATTGACCGAGTACAGGATCGTGGCGCCCGGATGGCGCTTGAGGATCCGGGCCGCCAGGAGCGCCTCCATGATGTCGCCGCGAACCACCTCGCCGTTCTCGTCCAGGAAGCCGATGCGGTCGGCGTCGCCGTCGAAGGCCACGCCCAGGTCGGCCTTGAGCGAACGCATTTTCTTCTTGAGCGCGTCCAGCGTCTCCTCCTTGAGCGGGTTGGCCTCGTGGTTCGGGAAGCTGCCGTCCGGCTCAAGGAACATCCCGTGCATCCTGCACTGCGGCAGGCGATCGAAGACGTCCTTGATGATGATGCCCTCCATGCCGTTGCCGCAGTCCACGACCACGTTGAACGGCTTGATCCGCCTGACGTCGACGTCGCGGAAGACCCGTTCGAGATAGGGCTCCTTGATCGAGGTCTCGACGATCTGTCCCTCCTTCTGCGCCGGGTACGGCCCGGCCAGGGCGAGGTCCCGCAGGTCGTAGATGCCCGACTCGGCGCCAATCGGCTGGACGTCGCCGTAGACCAGCTTGAAGCCGTTGTACTCCTTGGGATTGTGCGAGGCCGTGACCATCACTCCGGCGTCGTGCAGGTCGTAGTCGCCGACCGCGAAATAGAACATCGGGGTCGTGGTCATGCCGACGTCGATGATGTCCACGCCCTGGGACAACGCGCCCTTAGCGAAAGCCTCGAACAGCTTCGGCGTCGAATCGCGCATGTCCTTGCCGACGACCAGCGTCTTGGCCTTGGTGAACTTGACCACAGCCTGGCCGATGCGATATGCGGCGTCCTCATCCAGTTCGCCGGGCACCACGCCGCGGATGTCGTAAGCCTTGAAGATCTTCGGATTTAAGCTCATAAGGCGCGGAAAATGGCTCAAAAAATAGCCTTAAAATATACACAATTTTGCTTTGACCTAAAGCTCCCGTTTACGTATAATTTATAATATAGTACGGCTCATTAAGTAGGCAACTTATACCGCGGCTTAAGCCGCCTAAAAAACCGTATGTCATCGCTAACTCTAGTGTTCACGGTCATCGGCATAGCCATAGTGGCGCTGGTCATCTGGATAATCGCCGTCTTCAACGCCCTGATCACGCTGCGCAACCGGACCCAGGAAGCCTGGTCCGACATCGACGTACAGCTCAAACGGCGCTATGACCTCATTCCCAACCTGGTCGAGACGGTCAAGGGCTACGCCCGGCACGAAGCCGGCACCTTCGAGAAGGTGACCCTGGCGCGCGCCGCGGCCATGAACGCCCAAGGCGCCGCCGCCAGGGCCGAAGCCGAGAACGCCCTGTCCCAGACGCTCAAGTCCCTGTTCGCCCTGGCCGAGAACTACCCCGACCTCAAGGCCTCGCAGAACTTCCTCCAGCTGCAGGACGACCTCAAGGACGCCGAAGACAAGATCCAGGCCGCCAGGCGCTTCTACAACGCCAACGTCCGCGACTTCAACACCAAGATCGAGGTCTTCCCCAACAACCTGATCGCCAGCAACCTCAACTTCAAGAAGTACGAGTTCTTTGAGATCGCCGAGGCTGAACGGCAGAACGTCCAGGTGAAATTCTAGGATCGACCGGCGGGCAAGCGGTCGGTGTCCGGCGCCAGCGCCGCGGTCTTGTCGATCACTGTCCGCTGAACGTCGAACTCTGACCATCGTCCGATGACCACTTACGATTTCATCCAGTCGAACAAGAGAAAGACGGCCGTGCTCATGGTCGTCTTTCTGGCGTTGGTGCTGGCCCTCGGCTGGTTCATCGACCGGTTCTACGATACCGGCGGCGCGGTGACGCTCATCGCCGGCGTCTACGCCGGGATCAGCGCCCTGACCAGCTATTACGCCGGCGACAAGATGGCCCTGCTCAGTTCCGGCGCCATCCCCATCGCCGAGAGCGACAACCCCTACCTGTACCGGATGGTCGAGAACCTCTGCATCAGCCAGGGACTGCCGATGCCCAAGGTGCACGTGATCAACGACCCGGCCATCAACGCCTTCGCCACCGGGCGCGATCCGCAGCACGCCTCGATCGCCGTCACCACGGGAGCCCTGATGAAACTGCAGAACGA
Source organism: Vicinamibacterales bacterium (assembly GCA_037916205.1). Classification (GTDB taxonomy): domain Bacteria; phylum Patescibacteriota; class Patescibacteriia; order SG8-24; family SG8-24; genus JBAIWZ01. Next base: position 6,241 of record JBAIXY010000171.1, read on the forward strand.
GGAGCTCGAGGGCGTGCTGGCCCACGAACTTTCGCACGTCAGGAACTACGACATCCGGCTGATGACCGTGGTCATCGTGCTCATCGGAATGGTCACGGTGATCAGCAACCTGGTCTTCCGCGGGGCTCTCTTCGGCCGCGGGCGCCGCCGCGACGACAACGGCCTGGGCGGCATCCTGGCGCTCGTCGGACTGCTGCTGATCATTTTCTCCCCGATCATCGCCGAGCTGATCAAGCTGGCCGTCTCGCGGCGCCGCGAGTTCCTGGCCGACGCCTCGGGCGCGCTCAGGACCCGCTTCCCCGACGGCCTGGCCCGCGCCCTGCGCAAGATCCAGACCGAGAGCCTGCCGATGGCCCGCGCCTCGTCGGCCACCGCCCACCTGTTCATCGCCAGCCCTTTTTCCAGGAATTCGCTCATGAACCTATTTTCCACCCATCCGCCCATCGAGACGCGCATCGCCGCCCTCGAAAAGATGGCCGGCCCCTCGGCCTGACCTATGCATCAAGACATCCTCGATAAATTCACGGCGCATCTCAAGAACGTCCTGGCCAAGGCCTTTTCGCTGGCCGTCGAACTCGGCTCTCCGGCGATCAATCCCGAGCACCTGATGCTCGCCCTGCTGCACCAGAAAGGCAGCATCGGCGGCGAACTGCTCAAGAAGACGGCGATCAGCGCCGAGGAGATCCGCCGGATGCTGCGCCTGGCCGACGAGATGGCCGTGAGCCGCGGCTCCTCCCACGCCGGCGACGCGCCGCCGAAACTTTCCTCCGACGCCAAGCGGGCCATCGAGAAAGCGGTGCTGACCGCCAACGCCCACGAGCACCGCTACGTCGGCACCGAACACCTTCTGTCCGGACTGCTCCAGATCGACTCCCCCGCCGTCGAGGCCATCCTGACCGACCAGGGCATTGACCTGATCGACCTCAGGGCCCAGGCGGACACCGTGCTGAAAAGCACGTCCAAATTCCCCGAGATCACCGAGACCTTCGAGGTCGGCAAGGCGCCCAGAGGCGCGGCCGACGAGGAGGCGCCGCGCGCCGACAAGAAAGCCCACCGGCCGGCCAAGGCCAAGACGCCGGCGCTGGACTTTTTCGCCGTCGAGCTGACCAACCCTAAGCTGCAGGAAGGCATCGATCCGGTCATCGGCCGGGCCAAGGAGATCGAGCGCGTCATCCAGGTGCTCTGCCGCCGGACCAAGAACAATCCGGCGCTCCTGGGCGAACCGGGCGTCGGCAAGACCGCCATCGTCGAGGGGCTGGCCAAGAAGATCCTGGCCAATGACGTGCCCGACGTGCTGAACGGCAAGCGCATCTTCTCGCTCGACCTCGGCCTGATGCTCGCCGGCACCATCTACCGCGGCGAGTTCGAGGGCCGGGTCAAACAGATCATCGACGAGGTCAAGAACAACCCGGACATCATCCTGTTCATCGACGAGCTGCACAACATCACCGGCGCGGGTTCGACCTCCGGCTCGCTCGACGCGGCCAACATCCTGAAGCCGGCCCTGGCCCGCGGCGACCTGCGCTGCATCGGCGCCACCACGCTGGCCGAATACAAGAAGAGCATCGAGAGCGACGGCGCTCTGGAGCGGCGGTTCCAGGCCATCCTGGTCGAACCGCCCTCGCTCGAGGCCGCCAAGGAGATACTCAAGGGCCTCCGCCGGAACTACGAGGCCTACCACGGCGTGACCATCACCGACGAGGCCATCGACGCGGCGGTGACGCTCTCCGACCGCTACCTGACCGACCGCTTCCTGCCGGACAAGGCCATCGACCTCATCGACGAGGCCGCGGCCTGCGTCCGGGTGGCGCACAGCGACGAAGCCGGCGCCACGCACCTCAAGGCGCTCGACGAGGACCTCCGCAAGATCGCGCGCAAGAAGCAGAAGGCCGTCTCGTCGGAGAATTTCGTCGAGGCGCTAGAGCTGCGGGCCAGAGAAAAGGACCTGGAGAACGAGATCAAGCAGCTGAACCGCCAGGCCGCGGGCAAGGTCCGCCCGATCGTCGGCTCGATCGGCCGCAAGGAGGTCGCCGAGGTCATCTCCCGGGTCACCAACATCCCGCTGACCGAACTGCTCAGCGTCGAAAAAGAGCGCCTGCTCAAGCTCGAGGACCTGCTGCGCGGCCGGATCATCGGCCAGGACGAGGCCGTGGGTTCCGTGGCCGAGCTGGTCCGCCGGGCCAAGGCCGGCATCGCCGACCCCAACCGGCCGCTGGCCTCCTTCCTGTTCGTCGGCCCGTCCGGCGTCGGCAAGACCGAACTGGCCAAGGCGCTGGCCGAGACCATCTTCCATGACCCGGAGGCGCTCGTGCGCATCGACATGTCGGAATTCGCCGAGGGCTTCAACATCTCCAAACTGATCGGCGCGCCGGCCGGCTACGTCGGCTACAAGGAGCGGACCAAGCTGACCGACACCATCAAGCGCAAGCCGCACTCCGTCGTCCTCTTCGACGAGATCGAGAAGGCGCACGACGAGGTCCACAACCTGCTGCTGCAGATGCTCGAGGACGGCCACATCACCGACGCCACCGGCCGCAAGATCAACTTCAAGAATTCGATCATAGTCATGACCTCGAACGTCGGCGCGGCCCAGCTGGCCGAACCGGACATCGGCTTCAGCTCCAAGAAGCACGGCGAGGTGACCGACGACGACGTCGCCGACACCCGCTCCCGGCTGACCAGGGAGCTGGAGAAGTTCTTCCGGCCCGAGTTCATCAACCGAATCGACAAGATCGCCGTGTTCAAACCGCTGTCCAGGCGGGACCTGGAGGCCATCGCCGGCCTGCAGCTCGCCGACCTGGCCCGGCGCGTCGAGCGCGACCACGGGATCAGGATCGCCATCTCGCCGAAGACCTCGGCGCTCATCGCCGAGAAAAGCTGGAACCCGCTCTACGGGGCCCGCGGCGTGCGCCGCGAGATCCAGGAGCTGGTCGAGAATCCCCTGGCCAAGGCCCTGCTCGCCGACACTTTCCGGACCGGCGACGCCGTCGCCGTGGGACTGAAGGACGGCGCCGTAACAATAGCCAAGAAACACGCCCATGCCCGCGTCACCGGCTGACAATCCGACCGCCGGCGCCGACGAACGGCAGTGGAGCCGGCAGCTTGAGACCGACCGTCTGGCCGGCGCGCGCAGCGCCGCAGGTTCGGCCGTGGAGACAGGCGGGCGCGTCGCCGAGACCGCCGGCCGCGGCGCGGAAATGGCCGGCAAAGGGGTGGAACTGGCGGGTAAAGGAACCGAAATGGCCGGCAAAGGGGTGGAACTCGCCGGCAAAGGCGTCCAGGCGGCCGGCGCGGGGATATCCGCGGCC
>JBAIXY010000172.1:0-2137 GCA_037916205.1 Vicinamibacterales bacterium
TGTAGGCGGAGACGTCGCCGGCCTGCGTCTCGATGATCGGCAGGGCGGTCAGCGAGCCGCCGCCGTGCTCCTTGCTCAGCTTGGCGGCGCGCTCCAGCAGGCGCGAGTGCAGGTAGAAGACGTCGCCCGGGTAGGCTTCGCGGCCCGGGGGGCGGCGCAGCAAGAGCGAGATCTCGCGGTAGGCCCAGGCGTGCTTGGAGAGGTCGTCGTGGACGACCAGGGCGTCCTTGCCCTGCGCCATGAAGAACTCGCCGATGGCGGTGCCGGAATAAGGGGCGATGTAGGAAACTGACGCCGGGTCGGAAGCGCCGGCCACGACCACGATGGTGTGCTCCATGGCGCCGGCCTCCTCGAGCTTGGCCACGATCTTGGCCACCTTGGACTCCTTCTGGCCGATGGCCACGTAGATGCAGACGACGCCCTTGCCCTTCTGGTTGATGATGGCGTCGATGGCGATGGCCGTCTTGCCGGTCTGGCGGTCGCCGATGATCAGTTCGCGCTGGCCCCGGCCGATCGGGATCATCGAGTCGATGGCCTTGATGCCGGTCTGCAGCGGCGTGTTGACGCCCTCGCGGGTGATGACGCGCGGCGCGATCTTCTCGACCGGCATGTACTTCTCGGGCGCGATCTCGCCCTTGCCGTCGAGCGGCCGGCCCAGCGGGTCGATGACCCGGCCGATCAGCTTCGAAGAGACCGGGATGGAGAGGACGCGGCCGGTCGAGACCACCTCGTCGCCTTCCTTGATGTGCTGGTAGTCGCCCAGGATCATGGCGCCGACCGTCTCCTCTTCGAGGTTCAGGGCCACGCCGAAAGTGCCGCGGGGGAACTCGAGCATCTCCGCGGACAGGCAGTCGGTCAGGCCGGTCATGCGGGCCACGCCGTCGGCCACTTCGACCACCGTGCCGATCCTCTGCTCGCCCGGAGGCGTCCCCAGTTTTTCGATCTCCTGCTTCAGCGATTGGATGATGAATTCTTTGGTTGCCATATGCTTGCTATGTCAGATGGTGGTCCGGCCCTTGGCCGCGGCGCGCAGTCGCGCCAGTTTGCTTTTGACGGTGGCGTCCAGGACGCGGTCCGGCCGCTTGATCCGCACCCCGCCGATGAGGTCCGGATCGATCCGGGTCGTGACCTCCGAACGGTCGGGGTCGATGCCCAGGGCCGAGAGCGCTTCCTTGACGGCGCGGTCCGGCAGCTTCCGGGCGGTCTCGACGGTCACGTCCTCGATCCCGTCGATCCGCTTGGCCACCCCGGGCAGCGCGTCGAGGACCTTGCGGAGCTGCCTCACGCCCAGCCGCCGGTGCGTCCGTTCGACGAAGGACCGGATCATCTCTCCGGCGTCCTTGTCGTTCCGGCCGCGGGCGGCGAGGTAGAGCGCCTTGGCCAGGTCGTTGCTGGAATACTTCATAATCACTTGCGGCCGGCGGCCAGGGCTTTCTTGATCAAGGCCTCGTCCTTCTTGGGATCGAGCTTCTCGGCGGCGATCTTCTCCACGGCCAGGGCCACAAGTTCCCCTATCTCGGCGCGGACCTCCTCGATCATACGGGCTTTTTCATCCGCGAGCTGTTCCTTGCCCAGGGCCACCAGCTTGGCCACGTCCTCCTTGGCCTTGCGGATCGCGGCATCGCGTTCGGCCGCCGCCGCAGCAATGGCCTCCTCGCCGATGCCCTTGGCCTTCTGCCGGGCCTCAAGCACGATCTTCTGTTTCTCTTCGCCTGCGGCCTGTCGCGAAGCGGCAGCGTCCTCGGCGTCCTTCAGGCCCTTCTCGATCTTCTTGGTCCGTTCGTCCAGGACCTTGAGCAGCGGCCTGTAGACCCAGCGCCACATGACAAAGACCACCACGCTGACGTTGACCAGCTGGGCGATGAACAGTTTTCCGTCGATGCCGAGCGAACCGAGCACCCCGGCCGATTCGGCTACCTGTTGGGCTTCTGCGACCATACGATATGTATCCGGTTAACGTCCGCCCGCGTGTTCACGCGGACGGGCGCCAACCGCCGAACAACGTTCGGCGGAGCGTCTTGCTTAGAGCGTGAAGACCACGACCAGCGAGTAGATGGCGATGGCCTCGGCGAAGGCGGCGCCCAGGAGCATCGGGACGAAGAGCTTGCCCGAGGACTCCGGGTTGCGGCCGATGGAC
>JBAIXY010000173.1:0-3554 GCA_037916205.1 Vicinamibacterales bacterium
TACGGGTTCGATTCCCGTAGGCCACCCCATAAAAATCTCCTGACCCCATCGGGGTCGGGAGATTTTTTATGCCGGATGACCGGAGGGAATCGAAGGGCATTTTTCGGACTGCCTAGTATGGCAGTCCGAAAAAGCCCGCGCCGCGAAGGAGCCGCCCCAATTGTGCCTTTCCAGCGGCGGCGGGTGAGCGGGATTCCACTGCGGGGCGAACCCGCCCCGCAGTACACCGGCGGCGGCAATGATCAGAAATATTCCGCCGCCTCGCCGTAGGCCACCTCATCAGTCGCCCAAATAGAACGGTGTGCTACACTTTTCTTCATGACCACTGACCGAAAAAAGATACTGCGCGCCATCGGCCTGCTCGTCTATGTCCTAGCCGCCTGTTCACTGATCTACTTTTGGCGCCCAACTTACCTGCTTTCCATCCTGATCGTCCTGGCGCCGCCGGCGGTCGTGAACTGGTCTTGGCTCAAGGGTTCGCGCAGCCGCGTCCTTTCGGCATCATGCCGCTGGAGAACCTGCTCTTCGCCTTCCTCAATTTTTTCTGGGTGCTGTCCTTTTACGAGTACTTCGTCGGACAGGATCGTCGTCAACCGCGATCAAAACGGATGCCGACGCTCCTCATCCTGTACGTCATTTTGGGTGTCGTCGTCTTCGGCTTGTTCGCCTGGCGTCCGGAGATCGTCAGCGTCAGTTACGCCCTGACCGGCCTGCTGATCCTGCTCATCCCCTCCATCCTGATCTTCTCGCGCCGGCCCAGACTGCTGCCGCGGACGGTCCTGCCGATGTTGTTTTTCGCCGCCGTGTTCTTCGCCTACGAATACGTATCTTTGTGCATCGGCAGCTGGTGGTGGCCCGGCCAATATCTCTTGCCTGTCAAGTTGTGCGGCCGCGTCTTCCCCATCGACGACGTGATCATCTGGTACCTGCTGTCGACGCCGGCGCTCATCGGCGGCTACGAATATTTCGCGGTCGGCGATGGCCGCAGCGACGGCCAAGCCTAAGCCCCGGCGGTCATTGGCAGCGGTCGCCGGTCAAGGTAAAATAAAGTTGTTAATCAACATAATTTTTCATATTTATGGGCGTGCTAAACAAACGCGCGCTGGGGCTTCCCGTCCTGGTAGCCGGTCGGCTCCTCGTCGGCGCGGGCTGCGGCAAGAAAGCGGCCGCGCCGGTCTCGCCGGGACAGGCCCCGGCGGCGGTCCAGGCCCCGGGCGCGGCGCCGGTCCAGCAGCCGGCCGAACAGCCCGCGGCTCCCCAGCCGGTCGCGGCCAGCGATGCCTGCAACCATCCGTACTATCCGCTCAAGAACGGCTACGAGATCGATTACCAGATCACCGGACCGGCCACCACCGACCTGAAGATCAAGGTCTCGGAAGTTTCCGCCGGCCGCGCCAAGCTGGACACGGTCATCAGCTACATGGGCGAGAAGACTATCTCGCAGGAGCTGGTGTGCGGCGCCGACGGCAGCATCGAAACGAACTCTTACATGGACATGGCCGGCGCGTTCGGCAGCCCGTTCAAAGCCACCACCAAGTCGGTCTCCGGCGAGGTCCTTCCCAAAGTGCTGAAGGTCGGCGACAAGTGGACGCTCCGTTATGAAATGGAGCTGGACATGAGCAGCCTCAAGATGCCGACGCTGACCAAGATGACCGGCTACGTGGAAACGACCAACGAGGTCGTCGCCGAGGAAAAGGTGACGGTTCCGGCCGGCGAGTTCACGGCCATGAAAGTGAGGTCCGACACGTTCTCGCATTACAGCGCCGGCGCTGACAGGCCGACGACCGAGAGCCGATCGTCCTCCTTCCAGTGGTACGTCAAGGGCGTCGGCCTGGTGAAACAGGAGGACGTTACCAACAAGTCCGTGATGTCGGCGACCAAGATCGTCAATCCGTAGCGGTCCGGCCCGCTGCATTCAGGACAATCAAAACGCCCGGCCGATCAGGCCGGGCGTTCCTGTTCGCGGTCGTATCAGGGCGCCAGGGTCATGAAACCTGCGTCAGGCGACATCACGTCGTTGTCCGATCCGTGATTGGACCTGGCGCGATAGTGGTAGATCGTCGACGGTTCCAGTCCGTTGAGTGTGACCGAGTGGTCTTTGACGCGGGGTTTTTCTTGCCCGACGCTGGTCGTATAAGCGTTGGCGGCGGCGCCGTAATCAACGAAGCTGGTCGCGGACGTTTCCGTCTGCCAGACGATGGTCGCCGAGTGCGAGGTTATCTGGATGGCCGCGACGCCGCTGATCGTCTGCGAGTGCGGAGGATTTTTGGTCGTTTCCTCGGTCGGCGTCGTCGTCGTTCCGGTGTCCGTGGTCGCGGGCGGGGGTTGCGTTCCGCTCGTGTCCGTTGTCGTCGGCGTCGTTTCCTCGGTCGGCGTCGTCGTCGTTCCGGTGTCCGTGGTAGCGGGCGGGGGCTGGGTCGTTTCGTCCGCGGTCGGCGTCGTCGGCGCGGTCGTCGTTCCGGTGTCCGTGGGTTCCGTCGGCGCGGTCGGTGATCCGGGTTCGGCAGCGGTCTCCGGCGCTGCGGGCGACTCGCCCGTCTCCGTCGCGGGGGCCGCCTGCGAACCGCCGGACGGCCGCGGCGAGGTCGGCGCCGCATCGGCAGGCTCATTTTCTGGCGCGGCGGTCTGCGGCTGTCCCTCGGCTGCCGGAGCCGTCTCCTCTCCTGTACCCTTGGTTCCTTTGGCCGCGGCCTTGCCGCCCTGGCTGATCTTTTCGTTTCGGTCTTTCACTTCGGCCGGCCGGAAATCGTCCGCTTTCTCGATGGCCGCGCCCAAGACGTAGTTGGCGAAGAAAGTATCCGGCAGGTCGTCGACCTTCTTTTTCCAGTCCGCGCCGTAGATCTCCGAAGCCACCGCCTCTGATCTGATCCAGCGCAGGTTCCCGCCGGCGTCCACGGCGTAGACATGCGGCGAGGTCACGGCTTTGACCATCTTCACTCCGGGACGGTAAGTGATGTTGCCGCCCAGCGGATAAGAGTGGAGTTCGTCGTCAGGGACCTTCCGGACGTCGGCGAAGTTCGGATACCAGCTTTCGAAGGTCTGGCGCGTCGGGAAGAGGTACCGTTTCCCGTCCACGCCCAGATAGTAGACGGTGTCCCGGCTCCCTTTTATCAGCTGGCCGGCCGAAATTTCGGCGGCACGGACCGACAGCGCGCCGAAAAGGGCCAGACAACAGGCCGTCAGGAGAAATATATGTATTCGCCCGTCCTTGGTCATAGGCCGATGATGATCTTTCCTGCAAATATTATAGCAAATTTAGCCAATTATCGCGAGGGCGTCGCGCACCTTGACGGTCGTGATGATATAATTTTATTGACCGGATGATCGCCGCTCGGCCCAAGCCCGGATCCCCCAGTGCCGCCCGGCGCAACTATTTGGCGTCCCGAACGTCAATATATATAGAAGCTTCTGCGGCCGGCCACTTTCGGCGACGCGCCCGCCGGAAGTGGAAAAAGATCGGCTTTGAAGATAAGGTGCGGATATAAAGGATAAAGATGGCGATCCGAACGGACGCCTCAGACCGAAGAAATGAAGAAGATGTTGTTCGTCCTCCT
>JBAIXY010000174.1:0-5858 GCA_037916205.1 Vicinamibacterales bacterium
GTGAGACAGTTCGGTCTCCTATCCACTATGGGCGTAGAATCTTGAGGGTACGCTTCTCTAGTACGAGAGGACCGGGAAGCACGAACCTCTTGTGTACCAGTTGTCCCGCCAGGGGCACTGCTGGGTAGCAACGTTCGGCGAGGATAAGCGCTGAAAGCATATAAGCGCGAAACCTCACCCAAGATCAGATTTCGTAGGCTCCTGAGAGACTATCAGGTTGATAGGCGGCAGATGCAAGGCCCGCAAGGGTTTAAGTCGAGCCGTACTAATAAGCCGTTTGCTTGATCACCACTGAAACGCAAAGATGTTCTTGCGTGGAGATCTTCCGAAACAGTTCACTTGCCAATTCAGTTCATAAAAAGCGCAGAGTCCTGGTGGCACTTCCTCGCTGGCCACACCCGTTCCCATCCCGAACACGGAAGTTAAGCAGCGTAGGGCCGATGATACTTGGAGCCAACCCGCTCCTGGGAAAGTAGGTTGTCGCTGGGACCCTGCGCTTTTTTAGTTGCGCGGCCGCTGGATCAGGCGCGCTGCGCCCGACCTCAGTCGCTCGGCGTTCCGCGGCACCTGCAAGTGCCGCTCACGCCCTCGCTCCTTCCAGCCAGGCACATCGCATCCTGCGCAGCGTTTGCCTGTATATTTGGCGTTATATCAGGTTTGAAGTAACATTGAATCCGGTGCGTCCGTATTGAAACCGGACGAATGCCTATGCTCTCCAAAAAAATGATTTTGATCATCGCGGCTGCGGCCCTTGTCGCGCTCGTCGCCGGCGTGTTCGTCTGGATCTTTGTCTTGCCCGGCCCATCCTTTGTCACGGCTCGCAGCGAATCCGATTTTCGAAAGGCCTGTGCCGCCGCTGGAGGGGATGTCGCGATCAAGAAGCACGGCATGGGGTCGGACACGCTGGTCTGCCTTTCGAAGGAACGGTTTCCGGACGCCGGCGCGCCCTGCGGCCGGAATTCCGACTGCAAGGGAATATGCTACCCTATGGGCGAAAGCGAAACCTTCGCCGGCGACATCTCGATCGGCGGGGCCAAGGGCACCTGCTCCGAGCACGACTTGTTCGGCACCTGGCCGTGAGTGTTCACTCATTATTATTTGGCATATGAAAGAGAACATGTCCGGCCGCAATCCTTGGGACTACAGCTACGGGCGCGAGCCGCTCGGACCGCGCGAGGGAGAGGCCGAGAGGCAGGATTCGACCGTCGAGCCGCGGCAGGCCCGCCACGCCGAGACCGGACTCGGCCAGGACAACGGCCTATCAATGGAGCAGGCGGTCATTTACCAGACCTACGCCGCCGCGCTGGAAAAGAAGGGGTTCAGCGAGCGGGCGTCGGAAGAGGCCTATGCCGAGGCCGACAGCCTGATCGCCCAGTTGCGCGACAGCGGACTGGCCGAGGCCGATCTGAAGGGCCTGGATTTCGGCGATCTGGCCGCGATCGAAGAGCCGGCCGGCAGGATGTCCGCCGCTTTGGAAATACTGAAGTCCCGGAGCGTCGCGGCGCCGGCCGCCGAGACGCGCGAGCGCCGCGAACTTTCCCCGGCCGAACGTCTGGAGAAGGCCAAGGACGCGCAAGGCTTGTCGGTCGACGTGCCGCTCGATGCCGTCCGCCTCCTGCAGACCAGGCTGAAGCTCGACCTGGGCCTTGATCTCAAGGACCGCGGCGAGGCCCACTTGACCCTGATACCGCCGACCGCCGGCAAACTGCTCCGCGAGGGCATGGTCTCCGCCGAGGACGTGGCCGAGTTCGACAAGCTGGTCGGCTCAGCGGTGGAATTCGAGGGCGTCGGCACCATACCTCCCGGCCTCGACAAGGACGGCATCCAGAAATACCTGGAGAGCGAGGAGTCGGCCGCCAAACTGGATCCCAAGAAGAACAAACCCAAAGGCGTGACCTTTTTCGCCCTGGTCAAGCTGCCGGCAGGAGTTGCCGAGCGGCTGGAGGCGCTGCGGCAGAAGCTCAATGCCGCCGAACCGAATCCCAAGAAACACGTCCAGCCGCTGCGGCCGCACGTGACCATCGGCTTCACGCTCAAGGACCGCTTCGATGCCGAGAAGACCGTCAACCCGAACTTGTCGGGCGTTGAACTGCCCAAAGCCAGTTTCGAACGTCTGTCGGTCCAGAAGCAGTTGAAGGACAAGGACGGCAAGACGGCCAAGGGCCCGGACGGGAACGCCATCCCGTATTACGAGGAGTTCTGACGGGCCGGAATCCCATCAAATAAGGCGGGGCCTGACAAAGGGCTCCGCTTGTGTATCTCGGCGGCCGGGCCGTCAGCATTGACTTTTCGTCTTTTTTGTGCTATGTTGGCATGTTACGTTCAAGGAGCGGTCCTTCAAAACGATCACCAAATACCGCTTTAATAAGCGGAGAAAGGGAGGTAGCGATGCCGCTCGAACCGTGGATCATCGAAGAGATCGAAAGAGAAGAGAGGCGGCGTCGTGAACAGGATCGTCCGCAGCCCCAGCTGCCGCTGGACGAGCCGCCTCCCGACTGGAAGCCAGAAGAGCCTGAGAAGGAAGACGACGGCAACCGCCGCGGGGTCACGATCATCCGCCCCGATGGCACCGAGGAGTCCACCGACAAGGGCGCCTCGACCGGGACGATCGTCCTCCACTTCTGACCTCCAGCCGCTTCTCACGGAAGGGTCGACCACTCGGTCGGCCCTTCTTGCTTTTTGTCCTGTGTTAAGCAAAGTTGACGGAAAATAAGCTCAGGCACCCTAAACTGTAGAAAAAAAGTTGACAAGCTGGTATAGTGGCGGTGCCTCCCCCTCAACCCCTATGGAGATACAACCGCTTCTTCAACAGCTTGGCTTCAGCGACAAGGAAAGCCGGGTCTATCTGGCCTTGCTGTCCGGCGGTCCGTCGTCGGTCCGGCGCCTGGCCGACCATTCGGATATGAACCGCGGGTCGGTCTACGACGTCCTCAAATCCCTGCAGCGTATGGGCGTCGTCGGCTTCTACCAGAAACACAAAAAGCAGTTCTTCATGGCCGAGGACCCGGAGAAGCTGGTGGACGCCGTCGAGCGGCGGGAACAGAGCTTCGCCGCCCTGCGCCGCCGGCTGGCCGAACTGCTGCCGGAGATCAGGTCGCTCTACGTCCACGGCGGCGCCAAGCCGGTGGTCAAATATTACGAAGGCGAGAAGGGCGTCAGCCTGATCCTGCGCGACGTTCTGCAGACGATGAGCGAGCATCCGGACAAGCTTTATCGCGTCTATTCGTCGGCCGCTCTGCGCGAGAGCCTCTACAAGGAATTCCCGCACTTCACCAAAGAGCGGATCGCCCGCGGACTCAAGGTGCGCGTGGTGGCCATCGGGCCGGGCGGCGAGGACTCGCCGCAGGCCGAACGCCGCTGGCTGTCGGAAAAGGCCGGCGCGCCGACCTACTCGATAATTTACGGCCCCAAGGTCGCTTTCTTCTCGCTCGACAAGAGCAATTTGCCGCTGGGCGTCCTCATCGAGGACTCCGGCATTGCCGAGACGGAGCGACTTGTCTTCGATCACCTCTGGGACATGCTCAAGTAAGTATCCCCGCCAGCTTATGAGATCGGTCGTCACCATCGGCGGCGGCACGGGACAGTTCACCCTGCTGACCGGCCTCAAGAAATATCCCGTCCACCTGACCGCCATCGTCTCCATGGCCGACGACGGCGGCTCGACCGGCGTGCTGCGCGACGAGCTCGGCGTCCTGCCGCCCGGCGACATCCGCCAGTGCCTGGTCGCCCTGTCGGAGTCGGACATGATCATGCGCGACCTGTTCAATTACCGTTACGACCAGGGCGGGTTCCGCGGCCACAATTTCGGCAACCTTTTCCTGTCCACGCTGGAGAAGATCACCGGCAGTTTCGAGGAGGCGGTGCGGGTCGCCGGCATGGTCCTGGCCGTGCGCGGCGAGGTCATCCCGGTGACCACCCGGAGCATCAGCCTGGTCTGCGGCCATGGCGACGCGGTCTGCCGGGGCGAGCACGCCATCAATTCCGCTGACCTGAAAGAAAAGGACACGCTGCGGATCGAGCCGGAGGCTTACGCCAACCCCAAGGCGGTCGCCGCCATCGAACAGGCCGACTGCGTGGTCATCGGGCCCGGCAACCTCTACTGCAGCATCGTGCCGAACCTGCTGGTCAAGGGCATTCCCGAGGCCATCAGCCGCTCGCGGGCGGTCGTGGTCTACAACTGCAACCTGATGAACAAGGCCGGCCACACCGACGGCTTCACCGTTTCCGATTACGTGGCCGAGATCGAGCGGTTCATCGGCAAGGGACGGGTCAACTTCGCCACTTTCAACAACCGGATGCCGGAGAAGGACCTGCTCGAACGCTACGGCGAGGAGGGCAAGTCGCTCGTGGCCGTGGCCGCGGAGGACGAGGATTTCAGCGAGGTCAGCTTCCGGCCGCTGCCGGCCGACCTGATCAGTTCGCGGCCGTTCGTCCAGAAGGCCGGCGACCCGCTCCGCCGCACGCTCATCCGGCACGACCCGGACGTGCTGGCGGCGCTGATCGTCCAGAACTGCCTCGGCGGCGTCTGAGTTGAATGCCGACGGAACAGGGTATAAGGTATAGGGCGCGGCGCGAACCGCGCCCTTATCATATGAAGTTCGTCTTCGACCTCGACTACACCCTGCTGGACACGGTCAAGTTCAAGGAAGCCCTGGCGGACGCCGTGACCTCCTGCGGCGTCAGCCGCGAACGCTACGAGGAAACGTACCAGGCCATCGTCCGGCGCGAGGGCAAGGTCTACGATTACGACCCTGATGTCCACCTGTCCGCCCTGAAGGACGATCTGTCCGATCCGGCGGCGCTGGCCGAGGCGCGGCGGCGGATCGCCGGGGTCCTGGCCTCCACGGAGAAATATCTTTATCCGGGTGCCGCCGAACTGCTTCGCGAACTGCGGAAACACGGCGCCAGGCTGGAGCTGCTGACCCTGGGCAACGAGAAGTGGCAGCGGGCCAAAGTGGAACATTCCGGACTGGCCCGGCTCTTCGACGTCATCATGGCCACGGAGAAGGAAAAGAAAGGGATCATGGCCGGCCTGGCCGAACCCGGCGAACGGGTCATGGTCGTCAATGACAACGGCGCCGAGATCAAAGAGATGATGGCCCAGGCGCCCGAGTATGAATACGTCCTGAAACGCGGACCCAAGGCGGTGCCGGCCGAACTGCAGCTGCCCGAGGCCAAGGATATGAAGGAATTGGCGGCGCTGATCTCGGCCGAGACGGGCTGGGAGATCGACCTGGAGCGCCGGTCGGAAACGTCCGCTGAGGCCGGTTCCGAACGGTCGCCGCGGCCCGCCGGCGGCCGGCGGCCGGCCAGCGAGTCGGCCGAACAGTCCGTCTCGTTCGGCCCTGAAAAGAAGATCTGACGGCCATGCGCTACATCGCCGACCTGCACGTGCATTCGAAGTACTCCCGGGCCTGTTCGGCGAACCTGACGCTGTCGAACATGGCGGCCTGGGCCCGGGCCAAGGGCATCGACATCCTGGCCACGAGCGATTTCACGCATCCGGCTTGGCTGGCGGAGATCGAAAAAAGGCTCGAACCTGCGGAGGACGGCCTTTTTCGCCTGAGGCAAGAATTCGAAAAAGAGGACGGTACGGGCGCCTACGCCGCGGCGCCGGCGCCGAAAGGCGGCCGGCCGGTCCGCTTTTTCCTTTCGACCGAATTGTCCTGCATTTACAAGAAGGGCGGCCGGACCAGGCGGCTGCATTTGCTGGTCTTCGCGCCGACGATCTCCGCCGTGAAGCGGATCGTCGCCGACCTGGAGAAGCGCGGCTGTAACCTGCGGTCGGACGGCCGGCCCATCCTCGGTCTGGACGCCAAAGAGATCGTCAAGGCCGCCCTGGGGGCGGACCCGCGCTG
>JBAIXY010000175.1:0-1575 GCA_037916205.1 Vicinamibacterales bacterium
CCCCGGTCGCGCGGAGCGCGCTCGGCGCGCGAGCACGTCCGGGGTCGGAGCGGTGACAGGACCCGCAGCGACCCGTCTTCCGAAATAAAAAAGCCGCCGTACGGAACGGCGGCACACTATCCTAGACCGTCACGAACGGTCGCGCCAGGCTTCGCACTTCTTCAGGCGGCGCAGGACCACGTCGATCGGGATGACGTAGGAAGTTGGCGGAAGCTTCTTGTCGGCGTTGACCCTGAGGGCAATGCCGATGACCTTGCCGTGGATGTCGAAGACCGGACCGCCGCTCGAGCCGAAATCGGCCTGCATGCTGACGGTGATCTCCTTGATCCCGCGGTGGCGGCCGAAGGACGTGATGTACCCGCAGCCGAGCGGGATGTCGTCGCGGCCGACGCGATAGAGCGGCGTCTCCACTTCCAGCTTGGTCGAGTCGCCCAGCTTGGCGACCGGCAGGCGGCCGCCGGGGCGGTCGATCTTGATCAGGGCGATGTCGGCCTTCTTGTCCTCGAAGATGACGTGCGCCCGGCGCTTGCGCTTGAGCGGCACCAGCTTGCGGCTCTGGCGGTCCAAACGAAAGCGACGAACGGTTATCTTCTTGGCTTCGGCCACGACGTGCTGGGCTGTCAGGATCAGTCCGTTCTCGGTCAGGATCACTCCGGCGCCGTAGCTCTCGCCGAGGTTGACCTCGACCATGACCCTGACGGCGTGACGGAAGATCGGCCACTGTTCGTCGGTGACGGCCGGATTGTCCTTCTTGGCGTCAAAGGCGGCCGTCTTGCCGGAAGCGGCGCCCCCGAGGGCGCCAGTGTTTTGACCGGCCCTCATGAGGAACCTCCGCGTGAAGTTGATAAGGAGCTGCTATGGTCTTCTTACCCCAGCGCCGGGGAAAAATCAAAAAGCGCCCGTCCGGGCGCTTTCTTTTTGACAGTTCAGGCCGTTTCCCTGGCCTTCTCGCCGGCGATCTCGCGGCGGCCGCGCAGGGCGTCGGACAAGGTGACCTCGTCGGCGTAGCCGAGTTCGCTGCCGATGGGCAGGCCGCGGGCCAGCCGGGTCAGGTGGACGCCGGACCCCTGGAGCAGCCGGGCCAGGTACATCATCGTCGCCTCGCCTTCGATGGTCGGGTCGAGCGCCAGGATGATCTCCCGCGGCTTGGTCTCGCGGACGCGGGCCAGCAGTTCGCGGATGTTCAGGTGTTCCGGCGTGACGCCGTCGGCCGGCGACAGCGTGCCGCCGAGAATGTGGTAGAGGCCCCGGTACTCGCCGGTGTGGTCGACGGCCAAGAGGTCCTGCTCGCTGGCCACGAC
Source organism: Vicinamibacterales bacterium (assembly GCA_037916205.1). Classification (GTDB taxonomy): domain Bacteria; phylum Patescibacteriota; class Patescibacteriia; order SG8-24; family SG8-24; genus JBAIWZ01. Next base: position 1,302 of record JBAIXY010000175.1, read on the forward strand.
GCAGATCTGGTCGTGGTCGCGCTTCGGGTCGCCGCAGACGGCGCAGGGATCGGTCTCGGTGTAGTTGCGGCAGACCGAACAGGTCCGTAGGGTCAGGTCCGGGGCGGTCACGGCCTCGGCCAGGCGCTGGCGCTCGACCTTGGTCCGCTTGAGCAGCGAAAAAGCGTAGCGTTCGGCCGTCTTCGGCCCGACGCCCGGGAATTTCCCCAGCTCGGCGATCAGGTTCTCGATCGGTTTCGGGAATTTCGGCATGGGATCAGCTCAGCCCCGGCAT
>JBAIXY010000176.1:0-3249 GCA_037916205.1 Vicinamibacterales bacterium
TCGACACCTCGACCGGAGCGCTCGCGCCGATCAGTCCGGACGACCGCGACCAGGTGATCGGCCGGACCATGGCCAAACCGCACCCGGACCGGGTCAAGGACGCGGCCCACGCCGGCCACGGCATCTATGTCGGCGGCGCCTACCGCGCCTGGGCCCCGGGCCGCAACGCCTACTTCAACATCTCGGCCGAGAACCCGCAGATCGCCGGCAACGCCGGCATCGCGCTCGGCGTGATGGAGCACCACAGCGAGATCGACCTGTCGAAGAAACCGGTCGTGCTGCACGTCGACTATCCGAAATATCCCGACGAGGCCCGCACCGCCGCCGCCCGCGAGAACGTCAACCGCCAGATCGAAGCGCTGCTCAAGGACCCGGAGTTCAAGAAGCGCGCCGACGACGGCACGCTGAAGATCGTGAAGACCGAAACGGACACCGAGACCTGGCAGGGCAGGTTATTATAAGGTTACTTCATTGAACTGCAGTCGCATCGCTATGCGATGCGAAGGCGAGCGGCGCCTGCGCGCCGGCGAGGGCGAGTGAACGCTGAACGAGCCCGAGCAACAGCGCAGGCGGCAAGCGAGCCGCCCGAGTGGTGGAATGGCAGACACAGGGGACTTAAAATCCCCCGTCCGCAAGGACGTGTCGGTTCGAGTCCGACCTCGGGCACCACGCCAAGACGCCAGCCAGCCTGGCGTTTTTGCGTAGGCGCGGCCGTCGGCAAGCCGCGGGCCGGCCGTCCTGTCCTTTTCCGTCCGCATCATATAAAATGGAGGCGTGAAACCTATGCCCGAACTGGCGGAAAATGAGCTGGAAAACCTGCTGGAACCCCGCGCCGACCGCGAGGAACAGGCTTTCGACCTGACGCTCAGGCCGAAGCGTCTGGCCGACTTCGTCGGACAGACCAAGCTGCGCGAGAACCTGGGCATCTTCCTCGAGGCGGCCAAGCGCCGCGGCGAACCGATCGAGCACGTCCTGCTCTACGGCCCGCCCGGCCTCGGCAAGACGACGCTCGCCCATATCATCGCCGAGGAGATGGGCGTGCGCCTGCGCGCCACCTCCGGCCCGGCGCTGGAGCGCGTCGGCGACATCGCCTCGATCCTGACCAACCTCGAACCCGGCGATGTCCTGTTCATCGACGAGATCCACCGGCTGAACAAGGTCATCGAGGAGGTGCTCTACCCGGCCATGGAGGAGTTCGCCCTGGACATCGTCATAGGCAAGGGGCCGTCGGCCCGGACCGTCCGGCTCGACCTGCCGCGCTTCACCATGATCGGCGCGACCACCCGGCTGTCGCTCATCTCCTCGCCGCTCCGCGACCGCTTCGGGGCCACCCACCACCTGGATCTCTACACGCCGGACGAACTGGCACAGATCGTCGGCCGGAGCGCCGCCATCCTGGGCGCCGACCTGCCCGGCGACGCGGCGGCGCTCATCGCCGCTCGTTCGCGCGGCACGCCGCGCATCGCCAACCGCCTGCTGAAGCGCGTCCGCGACTTCGCCGACGTCAGGAACGGCGGCGTCATCGACGCGCCGACGGCCGAGGCCGCGCTCGGCATGCTGGAGATCGACCGCCACGGACTCGACCGCACCGACCGCCTGATCCTCTCGACCATCATCGAAAAGTTCGGCGGCGGGCCGGTCGGCCTGCAGACCATCGCCGCGGCCACTTCCGAGGAGATCGAGACCATCGAACTGGTCCACGAGCCGTTCCTCATCCAGCTCGGCTTCATCAGCCGGACGCCGCGCGGCCGGATGGCCACCGAGCACGCCTACCGCCACCTCAACCTGGCGCCGCCCAAGCGGCCGGACCAGCTGTTCGAATGATATGTCGGTCACTTTTCCTTTCGTCCTGGTGTTCATCCCTTACGGCCTGCTGGTCGTCGGCCTGGGGATCCTGGCGACCTTCGCCATCTATCACCTGCTCCATTACGGCGCGACCGCCCGGGTCAGCCTCGGCGCGACGATCGTCTTCATCGCCGGCGCGCTATTCCTGTTCGGGCTCACCGCCGAATTCCTCCAGGGCACCGACTGGAGGCAGCCGGTGATCATCGCGCCGTCGCTGCCCAGCCTGTCGGCCCCGGCCGCAAAAACATGAACCTCGACCTGCTGATCAAGCGCGAACCCGGCGAAAAGATGCTGCTCTTCCTGAGGCGGCACATCATCGTGCTCCTCGCCGAGATGCTGCTCATCGCCGTGCTGGCCGCGGTGCCCGTGGCCGGCTACTTCGTCATCGCCTGGCTCTGGCCGGCGCTGCTCACCGGCCCGATGGCCCGGCCGCTCCTGGTGCTCGCGGCCAGCGGCTACTATCTCTGGCTCTGGCTCTTCACCCTGACGACCTTCATCGACTACTACCTCGACGCCTGGATCGTCACCACGACCCGGATCCTGAACGTCGAGCAGCACGGCCTGTTCTCGCGGACCATGTCCGAGCTCGACCTGTCCAAGGTCCAGGACGTGACCTCGGAAGAAAAGGGCGTGCTGGCCTTCGTCTTCAATTACGGCACGGTCTACGTGCAGACCGCCGGCGAGACCGAACGCTTCATCTTCGAGCAGGTGCATCATCCCCACGAGATCAGGAAGCAGATACTGGCGTTCATGGAGGAGGACCGGAAGCGCCACGCGGCTGAAAAGACGCAGTGAACGAAGACCCCCGGCTCAGGCCGGGGGTTTTGAAATGCGAGCTGATCGCCGCGTCACGGCACCTCGTGGCAGTCGCGGCAGCGGGCCTCGTAGTCCCCGTCGCCGCCGACGCGGATGTTGCCCTCGGCCGGCGGAGCGGCCTTGAGCTGGGTGCGGACGGCCGGCGCGCCGCAGCGGACGCAGACGGCGCTGAGTTTGGTGACGCTGTCGGCCACGGCCAGGAGCTGCGGAACCGGTCCGAACGGCCGGCCGCGGAAGTCGGTGTCCAGGCCGGCGGCGATGACGCGGAGGCCGCGGGCGACCAGCGCTTCGATAGCGTCCACGATGTCGCTCCCGAAGAACTGCGCCTCGTCGATGCCGACGGTGCCCTCGAAACGCTCGCGCACGACCCAGTCCAGTATCTCCCCGGGGGCGGCGATCGAAACGGCGTCATGAGCGCGGCCGTCGCGCGAAGCGATGACCGGGCGGCCGGTGCGGGTATCGCGGTCCGGCTTGAACACGGCCACGCGCCGGCGGGCGATGACCTCGCGGCGCAGCCGCCGGATCAGCTCCTCGCTCTTGCCCGACGACATGCAGCCGACGATGATCTCGAAGGTCCCTTTTTTCATA
>JBAIXY010000177.1:0-1641 GCA_037916205.1 Vicinamibacterales bacterium
CATGTAGTACTGCTGGAGGACGTCCGGCAGCCAGCGGTTGATGAAGTCGAAGAGCAGTTCGCCGAAGCTCCAGGCGCTCCAGTAGAGACAGAGGAACAGCAGCATGTAGATGAACGCCTCGCGCGCCGAGAGGTAGGGGCGCGGCCGGGGCACCGGGATGGGGAAGTCGACCTCGGAATAGAGTCCGAGCGCCAGGCCGATCTCTTCCTCGCCCCAGCCGGCCTTGACCAGCGCCTGGCGGACCTCGGCCCGCGGCAGTTTCTTTTCCAGCGAGGTTTTGACGAATTGTTTCAGGTCTTCATTCATAGGTCTTCATTATACCCGGTCCGGAGCCGGTCCGCACCTCAGTGCTTTCGCGCCACGACCAGGAGCGAGCTGCCGAAAGGCAGGGGCACGGCCCGCATCAGCCGTTTTTCGATGCGCAGGAGCGCGGTCAGCGCGGCGTTCACCGGCGCCGGCGGGATGAAGTCGTAGGAGGGGGCGTGCTCGGGCGGCGGGATCACGGCGTCGACGGCCTTTCGCAGCAGGTGGGCCGGCACGGCCGGCATCATGAAGTGGCTGCTCTCGGCCGTGCGGAAGCCGGCGGCGGCCAGCTTGTCGAACAGGTCGCTCCCGGCGTAGCGGCGCATGTGAGCGTAGGCCTCGTCGTGTCGGCTCCAGAGCCAGCGGTGCGCCGGCACGGTCAGGACGATCAGGCCGCCGGGCCTGAGGACGCGGCTCGCCTCGGCGAAGGCGCGTTCGTCGTCGATCACGTGTTCGAAAACGTCGAAGCCGGAGACCAGGTCGAACGAGGCGTCGGGGAAAGGGAGCGCTTCGGCGGAGGCCTGCTTCAGCTCGGCAAAGCCGCGGGTGGCGGCGAAACTGAGCGGCAGCTCGGCGATGTCCAGGCCGGTCACCCGGCCGAAGTCGCCGAGCACCAGGATGTTGCCGCCCGGGCCGCAGCCGACGTCGAGGATGCGGCGCTCGGCCGACGGCGCGAGATGGCGCAGCAGCGCCTCGCGGATGATCTCGCGGCGGACCTTGTGCCAGAAGTGGGTCTCTTCCTGCCGGGCGATGAGCAGGTAGTGCTCGGTGTTCATATCGATGTAACATCATAGAATTTTCGGCCTGAAGGTGCAATTTGCGTACCGGGCGTGGGTCAGGCGCCTTCGCGCGGGTCCGTTTTTGGAGACTCGGCCCTGACGGGCCTCGCCCTCGCGTCCGACTCGGGATAATCTCCAAAAACGGACCCGCTTGCGGCGCCTGTGCATCAGCGGTTGGTTTTGTGAGCTACGCTCGGCCTGCGAGGTCGTCGCTTGGCGACGACTGGCCTCGCGAAAAGTTCATCGGAGTAATTTCGCAAAGTGTGCTGGCGCACCATCGGTCCTGATCATTAAAAAAACGCCGGAGAAAGTTCTCCGGCGTCGTGGAGCCTCAGCGCAGCGCCTTGATGACCTCGATCAGGCCCATCACCGACAGGCCCTTGAAGGTCAGCCAGCCCAGCGCGCCGATGAGCGCGCCGTAGGCCAGGAAGACCAGGGCCATGGCGCCGGCTCTCATCGGCGCCCGCGAGGCGGCCCGCAGGAACTTGCCCAGCGGCGTCTCGCTGATGTCGCCGTCGTAGGGCAGGGGCGCAAGCTCTTCGACCGACGTGACCGCCTG
>JBAIXY010000178.1:0-1621 GCA_037916205.1 Vicinamibacterales bacterium
GGATCGTCAGCGCGAACGGCAAGCCGGCGAGCAAGCTGGGTGACGGGATGCTTCCCGTCACCCTCTTGTGCTTGCTGGCGGCCGCGGCGGCCGCGGCAACGTTCGTGCTGACCCAGACCTTCCTGGCGAGCCGCGATACCCTGGCCCGCTTCGTGCCCGCGGACGCGGCCTACTACTATCACGCCGAACGGGGCGGTAGCGGACAACCGGCCGTCACGCCCGCCCTCCTGCCGCAGAATTTCGACGCCGACGAGGTCGGGCGGTTCGCGGTCATGTCCGACGACCGCAGGACGCTCGAACCGGGAACGCTGCTGGCCTGGCGCTGGCCGCGGCGTCCGAGCGCCGAGGAATCCGGACTGCTGGAGAGACTGGCCGCGACCAGGTTCGACGACCGCACCTACCTGATCGCCGGCGACGCGGCCGTCCGGGCCGTCACCAAAGCCTACGCCTCCGGCGGCAGCCTGGCCGGCGACCGACGTGCCGCCGCCCTGCTTGCCGCCGTCCGCCAGCTGTCCCGCGTTCAGCTCTATTTCGATCCCGTGGCCATGCCGCCGTCCGCTCTGCCGATGACGGCGCGCTGGCTGAAGAATGCCGAACCGTTCGCCGCCTCCGTCCGGCTGGAGGAGGGCCATTTCCTGTCGACGGCCGTGCCGCGTTCCCTGGCTGACCGCCTATCGCCGTTCCTGGGCATCGCGCCGGCCGCGACCGGCCGGAGCGCTGAACGGCCCGGCGATGCCGCGGTCTATTTCTCCGGGAACGAACCGGCCTTCAACGCCCGCGCCGTCCTGCTGGGACGCGTCCAACAGGCCGCCTTCCGGCTCGGCCTCAGGCCCGACAGCCGGCTGGCCTCGGCGGAACGGGCGCTGGCGCCGCTGTTCGAAGCGCCGATCACGCTGTCGGTCTGGACCGGCCAGGGCGATGACATCGAATTCCTGGCCGACCTGCCGCGGACCTCGCCGCGGATCGTCGAGCTGGCCGTGGCCTCCTACTTCAGCGCCTCCCTGCCCGACCGACAGCTGGTGCGCATGCCCGACGGCGACACCTACGAGGAGTTCAGGTTCAACCCGGACAAATTCTCTTTCGTCGGCCAGTCAGACGGCCAAGGAGTGGCGACGATCTCTGACCGGGAAACAGGCGTGGGCCTGTCGATCAAGGACGACGGCCACGGCGTCACGCTCGTGTCTTCGTCGCCTGCCGCCATGTCCAAACCCCTGACCCCTCAGGCGAACAAGGCCGATGTCTGCGCCAAACTCGCTGGCCAAAAGCTGATCATCGACAAGGAAACGCTCGGCCGCTGGGTCGAACTGCTGCCCGAGCTCAAACTGATCGGCCTGGATAAGCTTAATTACTTATATTTTAGCCAAAATCCTGACGGCCTCCTGATAACTTGTGGATAGAATTCAGGCCTTGTGGATAAAGAGTGTTCTGACAGAACACTTTTTTTATTCACCTCAATTTTGGCCAAAATCGCCACGCCTAAATTTTGGCTCTATTCAGCCTAAATCCGACCTAGTTGACCAGGTTGACCATAGCTATTGCGCGTGATATACTGAAGACGTAATAGAGTTCCTTACATCCAGGAGAGAAGTCACCCCAAGCGGCGCGTTTGGAGTAATTTCCC
>JBAIXY010000179.1:0-39310 GCA_037916205.1 Vicinamibacterales bacterium
TCTGTTTCGCCGTGTATTCGCCGGTGCTCTTGGCCGCGGCTTTTTTCGGGGTCATTTTTTTGGCTGACATAACAGGTCAACTGAAAATCCGCGCCCTGCGGATAACGCGAAAATGGTAACACGCCGCTGAGGCAATAGCAAGATTAATTTCGGCGGCCGGATCAAAAAAAACCGCGCCCGGAAAGAGGGGCGCGGCGGGCGGTTCAGTCGCGCCCGGGGAGAACGACCACGGTGCCGGCGGTGATGCCGTCGACGAAGCCCCGGCCGTCCCAGACGCCGACCTCGCAGCACATCGGGCCCGGGCTGCAGGACGTCTTCAGGCAGCAGATCTTGCCTTCGAAGATGACGCAGTCGGCGCCCTTGAAGATCGGGTCGCCGCAGACGCCGCAGCGGGTCGCGCCTTCGGTCGCGAACTTCAGCAGGCACTCGGGACAGCGGTCCCGCCGCGCGATGACCTCCGGCCTGATCTCGAACTTATTGCCGAAGATCAGGTGGTGGTAGCGGACAGGGCCGGTGTGGCCGCATTCGTATTGCGCGGTCTCATCGCCCTCGGGCACGACCCGGTGGTCGGGCTGGTGTTTCTCGGTCATGACAGCCTCCGTCGTCGAAAGAACGGCGGAAGAGTAGCAGCCGCGCTCGCTGCGGGCAAGGGCCGGGGCCGAAGACGAAAGATACGGCGATGCGAAGAGGAGGGATCGCGCGCGGTTCGTTCTTCGCATCTTCGCGTCCCGCATCTCCCGATAAAAAACCGCCCTCCGGAGGAGGACGGTCGAGAGGTCCGCGGGCCGCGCCTTACGGCCTGAGGAACAGCGTGATGAGCATGATCTGGCCCAGGAACGTGCCGATCATGACGTTGAAGGTCGCCGCCTGGTCGGCGTCCTTGATCAGGGCGGCGATCGTCGCGGCCAGCATCAGGACGAAGCCGGCGACCAGGAACGTCCCGTTGCTCGTGGCCGAGAAGATCACCCAGCAGACGCCGGTGAAGGCGCAGGCCGACGAAAGCGCCCAGAGGAAGGGCTTCATCGAGAACCGGGGCGCGAAGGCCGCGATGCCGGTGCCGATGAACAGCGCGCCGACCGCGGCCAGGGCCGTGAGCTCCCGGCCGTGGAGCGTGGCGCCGCAGGCCTTGGCGACGCCGTAGGCGATGAAGACCAGGGCGGTCGCGGCGATGGCCGAGATGATCAGGGTCGACGCCTCCGAACCCGCGCTTGGGGCCGAGAGGATGGCCTTGAGGTCATCGGCCGGTTCGGGCTCGTCCGTGACGAGCCGCAAATTCGTCCCATCAGGACTCGTTCGGTTTTTATCTTCCACGGCGATCTCCTTTCAAAGAACCTGCGCTCACCTTGTAGCAAGCCGGACATCCTGTCAATGGAGCGGAGACCGCCGGCGCGGCGCGGGTCAAAACCCGGATCTTCTGTTATAATTATCAATGATAAGCAGGAGCTATGGCTTTCCAGGTTTCCAGGGAAGGACAACTTACCGAGGAAAAGCTCAAATGGGGCTATTGGTGGGTGACCCATAAGGTGCAGGTGCGCCGCTGGTTCACCGTCTTTTTGGCCATCGTGGCTTTCGTTCTCGTGGGTTACGCGGCGTACGGTTTCGCCGATTGGTACTTCGGTTCGGGCGTCAGGGAACGGGCCGCGCTGGCGACCTACCTCCAGCCGGCCATAGATATCTCCCTCTTCCGGCGCGACACGCCCAAGAAGCCGGTCATCGAACCGGTCTCCATCCTGGCCACGGGCGAGGGCACCTTCGACATGATCGCCAGGATCACCAATCCCAGCAAATCGTTCTGGATGGATTTCGACTACCGTTTCGTTTCCGGCGGCAGCGTGGTCGGCACGGTCCAGCATGGGTTCCTGCTGCCGGCCTCGAGCAAGTACCTCTATCTGCTGGGCGTCAAAGGCACGAGACCCGGATCGGCGTCCATGGAGCTGAACAATGTAAGTGTTCATCGCGTCGACCCGCACGTGATCAAGCCGGATTATGTCACCTGGGGCCGCGCCCGGCTGAACTTCAAGATCACCGACATCAAGTTCACGCCGCCGGCGCCGACCGACCCGCTGGCCGTCAGCCGCGCCACGTTCACGGTCAAGAACGACACCGGTTTCGGCTACTGGAACGCCGGGTTCTTCGTGATGCTGCGCAGCGAGTCCAGCATCGTCGGGGCCAATTACGTCGTCATCACCGAGCTTCGCGCCGGACAGACGAGGACCGTCGACGCCAGCTGGTTCGCCGACGTGCCAGGCGTGACGGATGTCCAGGTGACCCCGGACGTGAACATCTTCGACGACCGGGTCTACATTCCGCCGGGTCAATAGCCGGGGCGGCGGCCTGTCAATTTCTGCCGGTATCTGATAAAAAGAGCCTGCGCGGCTCCTTTTTTTATGCCGCCTCGCCCCGTCGGGCGCGCTATGCTCCGATCCGCCGCCAACCTGCGCAAAATGGACTGGATACTTTTCGGCAGCTGCCTGTTGCTGGCCGTTTTAGGTCTGGCGATCATTTACAGCGTGTCGCTCGGCGCGCCGGCCGAGGGATCGGCGGCCGCCGGCCCCGTCGGCGACTTCTCCAATTTCTGGAAACAGATGGCCTTCGCCGTCGCCGGCGTTCTTATCGCCCTGGCCGCGACCGCTTTCAATTACCGGCTGCTGGCCGGCTACTCTCGCGCCCTGTATCTCGCTTCGGCCGCGCTTCTCGGCGCCGTGCTGCTCTTCGGGCGCACGATCCGCGGCACCACCGGCTGGTTCGGCGTCGCCGGCTTCGGCATCCAGCCGGTCGAGCTGGTCAAGTTCCTGCTGATCGTCTTCCTGGCCAAGTATTTCAGCGACTACGCCCGCGACCGCCACGCCCTGAAGCCGATCATCGGTTCCGGCCTGGCCTTCGCCGGCATTTTCCTGCTGGTCGCCCTGCAGCCGGATTTCGGGTCGGCCTTCATGCTCTTTGTCGTCTGGTTCGCCATGCTGCTCATGGCCGGGGTCAAGCGGTCGCATCTCGCGATCATCGCCGCGGTCGGCCTGGGCTTGGCTCTCGTCGCCTGGATGCTGCTGCTCAAGCCTTATCAGAAGGACCGGGTCACCGCTTTTCTCGACCCCTCGGCCGACCCGCTCGGCCGCGGCTACAACGTCACCCAGTCGATCATCGCCATCGGTTCCGGCGGCGTCTTCGGCAAAGGCCTGGGCTACGGCTCCCAGAGCCAGCTGCGCTTCCTGCCCGAACGGCAGACCGACTTCATCTTCGCCGCGGCCGCCGAGGAGATCGGCCTGGCCGGGGTACTGTTCATCTGCGGCCTGTTCGCCGCGTTCTTCTACCGGGCTTACCTGCTGGCCAAAGGCTCGCGCGACGATTTCACCCTGTTCCTGATCCTGGGCATCACCGTCTCGATCACCGCCGAGATGGCGGTCAATATCGGCGGCAATCTCCGCCTGCTGCCGGTCACGGGCGTGACCCTGCCGTTCGTCAGTTACGGCGGCAGTTCGCTCCTGGCCAAGTTCCTGATGGTCGGCGTGCTTGAGTCCATCGCCGTGCGCCGCGCTCCGGCCTGACCGCCCTTATTTAAGCTCGCCTGTGCGTAAATCGGCTTTACCGAGGGCCCAAAAAATGATAGACTGTGGATAGGAGCGGTGGAAAAGATTTCGGCAAAAAATAGGCAAAAAACCGCCCCGGAAAAACAAATAATAAAACAAAATATGCCTCTCCCCGCAGCGGCACCGTCACAATTTTACGATGAGGGCATCAAGCTGATCTCCTACTGCCCGCTCTGCGCTTCCAGCTATAATCCGCGGGCGGCCAAGGTCCTGGGCGAAAAGGACGACAGCCATCTGCTGCATATCCAGTGCGGCAACTGCTCCAACGCCATCATCGCCCTGGTGCTGATCTCTTCGGTCGGCGTAAGCTCGGTCGGGCTGGTCACGGACCTCGGTTCCGAAGAGGTCGATCTCTTCAAGAAGGCTCCGCCGGTCTCGACGGACGACGTCATCGACATGCACCACCTGCTCCAGGACGAGGAGATGCTCTTCAGCCGCCTGGCGGCCTGAACGTCCGGCCTCTTGTCAAAAAGAGAATATAGGTGTAAATAATTAGGAACACGGATTCCTTTTTTATTTTTATCCGGAAGGCAAAAAACGCTTCGCACGCCTATGGAAGCTCTCAAATTGAACACCGTCGCCCGCACCATCAAGGGCAAACAGGTCAAACAGCTGCGCGCCGAGAAGAAGATCCCGGCCGTGGTCTACGGCCACGGCGTCGCCAGCCGCGACGTCACGGTCGAATACCCGGTCTTCGAGAAACTTCTCGAGGCCGCCGGCGAGTCCAGCCTGGTCGACCTGTCCGTCGACGGTTCGTCGCCGGTCAAGGTGCTGATCCAGGAGGTCCAGTACGACCCGCTGACCGGCAAGATCACCCACGTCGATTTCCGCCAGGTCAAGATGACCGAGAAACTCGAGGCCGACATCGAATTCAACTTCGTCGGCGAGGCCCCGGCCGTCAAGGAAGCCGGCGCCATCCTGGTCAAGAGCATGGCCAAGATCTCCGTCCGCTGTCTGCCGCAGTACCTGGTGCCTTCGATCGAGATCGACATCTCCGGCCTGAAGCAGATCCACGACAGCATCAAGGTCAAGAACATCGCCCCGCCGGAAGGCATCGAGTTCCTGGCCAGCCCCAACTCCGTCATCGTCGTCGCCAACGAGCCGATCTCCGAAGCCGAACTGCAGGAGCTCGAGGCCAAGCCGGAAGCCGACGTCACCGCCGTGAAGGTGGAGGGCGAGGAGAAGAAGGCTGAGGCGGCCGCGGCCGAGGCGGCCGAGGGCAAGGAGAAGGAGAAGGGCAAGGAGAAGGGCAAGGAGTAGCTTTTTCCGCCCGGCCGGCCCCGTGGTATGCTGGTGTCATGAACCGGCGCCAGCGGGAGCCGTAAACCTCCGGTCATGTCCCCAGACATGCAAAAAACCACCCGTGAAGAAGGCGAACGCCGGCAGCGGGTGGTGTTAGGTTTCAAGGATAATTTTTGGGCCCAGGCCGCGGCCTGGAGCGCCATCGTCTTCTCGCTGGTCGCCGGCGTCGCCGCCCTGGGCTGGTTCTATTGGACCGGCGAGAGCGGCGGACGGACGCCTTTCTTTCTGCACAAGGGCGGCGAGATCGCCAGCCGGCCCGCCGCGCCGTCGCCCGCGCCGGCTCCGGCGGCGTCCGGCCGGCGGATCATCGACGGAGCTCCGACCGACGTGGCCGAGGCCGACCAGCGCGTTTTCGCCGTGATGATAGATAACATGATCGACGCCCGGCCGCCCTCCGGCCTGGCGCGCGCCTCGCTGGTCATCGAGGCTCCGGTCGAGGGCGGCATCACCCGCTTCGAGGCCTTCTTTGCCTCCGACAGCCAGGTCTCGAAGATCGGTCCCGTCCGCTCGGCGCGTCCGTACTATCTCGACTGGGCCGCGGAGTTCAACGCGGTCTACGCCCACGTCGGCGGCAGCCCCGAGGCGCTCGACCTGATCGCCAGCCGGAAGCCGCTCGACCTGAACGAATTCTTCGCCGGCAAGTATTTCTGGCGCGATTCGGGACGGAAAGCGCCGCACAGCACCTACACTTCGACCAGTCTCCTGGCCAAGGCCCTGACGGACCGTTTTGCCGGCGCCGGCCCGCGCCCGCAGACGGCGGCCTGGAAATACAGGGACGGGACCGTCCAGGTCCAGCCGGGCGAGGTGACCGCCGTGACCGTCGATTATTCGACGCCGGCCTACCGGGTCGTCTGGCGCTACGACGCCGCCAAGAACGCCTACCGCCGATTCCAGAACGAGGACGAGCTGAGGGACGACGACGGCGCGCCTATACGGGCGAGCAATGTAGTTGTACAATATAATAAGGTGCGCGTCCTCGATGAGATCGGGCGGCGCCGCATCGAGACCGTCGGCCAGGGTCAGGCCGTGGTCTTTTTCGACGGAAGTGCGGTCGAGGCGACCTGGAAGAAGACGTCGCTGAAGGACCGGACCCGCTATTACGCCGAGGACGGCAGCGAGATCGCTTTCGAGCCCGGGACGACCTGGGTCGAGGTGGTGCCGACCGACGGCAAAGTGACCTACTGACATGGTTCAGCGGCGCGCAAAAACCGGAGGCTTCACGGTCGTCGAGATGCTGCTCGTGGTGATGGCCTTTATTTTGTTCACGTCGATCGTGATGATCGGCGTGGCCCACCAGCAGGCCAGGCGCCGCGACGTCATGCGGGCAGCCTCCATCGTCCAGCTGCAGAAGGCGCTGGCGCTGTATTCTTCCGACACCCAGGAGTATCCGTCGATGAAGGGTTGCATCACCGGAACGGACCTGGTGACGACCGAGCTCAGGACCAAGAAGCTGCTGGATCCCGAGTCAAAGCTCTACGACCCGAAATATCCCAGCGACGCGACCGGCTGCTTCCTGTACGAGAGCGCCGGCTCCACTTATACCATCCGTTACATAATGGAGACCGGCACGGTCTCCGACCAGGGCGAGCACATCGCCGCGCCCTAGCCGCGGACGGCGAGAAGGCCGACGCAGACCCCCGAGGAATTGAGGAGTTTCCGGACCGACAGGCCCGGTATTTTTTTGCGCAAAAGCGAGGCGAGAGGGCGGTACTGTCCGGGCAGGATCTCCCAGACGACGGCCAGGGCAACGGGCAGCCGCAGGCCGGCCAGCTGTGCGGCCAGGCGGCGGTAGGCGTCCAGTCCGTCCGGACCGCCGCCGACGAGCGCGGACCGCGGCTCGCGGTCGCGGATCTCCGGGGGCAGGCGCCGGACCTGGGCCGCTGACAGATAGGGCAGATTGGCGCAGAGAAGCAGCGGCCGGTCCGGCGTTACGGAGCGGGCCGCGGGCGCGAGCAGGTCGCCGCGGAGGAAGCGCACGCGGCCGGTCAGGCCGTGTCCGGCGGCGTTGCGGCGGGCGACGGTCAGGGCGGCGGCGGAGATGTCCGAGGCCAGCACGCCGGCCTCGGGAAGTTCGGCGGCCAGGGTCAGGGCCAGGCAGCCGGAGCCGGTGCCGACGTCGATGACCAGCGGCCGCGGCAGTCCGCGGCCGGCCTCGATGGCCGCGGCCGCGACCGTCTCGGTCGCCCAGCGCGGGATCAGCGTGTGGCGGTTGACCAGGAACCGGCGTCCCATGAACCAGGTGCTGCCGGCGATGTGATCGACCGGCTCATGGGCGAGCCGTCGCTTCAGGCAGGCGCGGAACCGGGCCGACTGCCGCCGGTCCAGAGGAAGTTCGGGGTGGGCGAGCAGGCTTTCGCGCGACCGGCCGGTCGCCAGCGACAAAAAAAGTTCGGCTTCGCGGGACGCGTCCGAACTCGGGCAGCGATGTTTGGCCAGCGCCCGGCGCCCCAGGTCCAGCGCTTCGGCGGCGGTCATAGGCCTGCGGCCCCGGCGCGGAGCAGCGCGTCGGCCCTGGCCAGGTCCTCAGGGTAGCCGATGGGGAACCAGAAGCCGGCCCTGACCACGTCGATCGGCCGGTCCTTGGCCATGAGCACCAGGGTCTGGGGCAGGCCGAATTCCTTGCCGTCCTTGATCGGCACCAGCGGGTATTCGAAGAAATGGCGGTCGAGCACGTACAGGCCGGCGTTGACCAGCCCGCCCGGCTCGGCCTGGCCGCCTTCGACGATGTCGATCAGGCGGCCGCGCTCGTCGGTCCGGAAGACGCCGAAGCGGCCCGGCACTTCGCAGACCTTGGCCAGGATGGCCCGCTCGTGCTCCAGGGCGGCGGTCATGTCGGCGGCGCCGTAGAGGTCGTCGCCGTTCAGGACCATGAAGCGCTCATTGAGCAGCGGCTCGCAGAGTCTCAGGGCGTCGCCCGTGCCTTTGAGCTCGCGCTGTTCGACGTAGCGGACGCGGCGGCCGCCCCATTCGGAGCCGAAGCGCGCTTCGATCTGCTCGCTCAGGTAGCCGACGACCAGGATGACCTCGCTGATCCGCGCCGGCAGGCGCCCGATCGTCCACTCCAGGATCGGCCGGCCGGCCACGACCAGCATCGGCTTGGGCACGGTCAGGGTATGCGGCCGGAGCCTGGTGCCCAGGCCGGCGGCCATGATCACGGCCTGCGTCGCTTCAGTCATAATCCTCCTCGCTGCCGACCGCGCCGGAGCGCAGGGCGGCGATCAGCGGGTCGAGGTCGCCGTCGAGTATGGTCTGGATGTTGTGCCAGGACTTCTTGATGCGATGGTCGGTCACCCGGTCCTGGGGGAAATTGTAGGTGCGGATCTTCTCGGCCCGCTCGCCGCTGCCGATCTGGCCGCGGCGCAGCGCGGTGTCGGCGGCCCGCCGTTTTTCCTCCTCGATGGCGTACAGGCGGGCCCGCAGGATGCCCATGGCCCGCTCCTTGTTCTGGGTCTGGGAGCGCTCGTCCTGGCACTGGACGATCATGCCGGTCGGCAGGTAGGTGATGCGCACGGCCGAGTAGGTCGTCTGGACGCCCTGGCCGCCGTGCCCGCCGGCCAGGAAGGTGTCAATGCGCAGGTCCTTCGGGTCGATCTTGATGTCGATATCCTCGACCTCGGGCATGACCGCCACGGTCACGGTCGAGGTGTGGATCCGTCCGGTCTTCTCGGTCTCGGGCACGCGCTGGACGCGGTGCACGCCGCTCTCGAACTTCAGGTCGCGGTAGGCGTTGGCGCCTTCGACGAAGAAGATGGCCTCCTTGAAGCCGCCGAGTTCGGTCCGGTTGGACGATGACAGCCGGGTCTGCCAGCCGCGCCGCTCGGCGAAGCGCTGGTACATGCGGAAGAGCTCCGCGGCGAACAGCGCGGCCTCGTCGCCGCCGGTGCCGGCCCGGATCTCGACGTAACAGTTCTTCTGGTCGTTCGGTTCCGGCGGCACCAGCGCGGCCTCGACCTGCTCGCGCAGCCGGTCGGCCTCGTCCTTCAGGCGGGCCGCTTCCTGTCTGGCGAACTCCTTCATTTCCGGGTCGCTTTCGCCGGCGGCCGACTTCTCGGCCTCTTCGAGCGCCGCCCGCACGCCGGCGTACAGCCCGGACAGTTCCAGCAGCTTCTTGACCTCGTTGTATTCGAGGTTCAGGGCCTTGAGCTTCTTGGGATCGCCAAAAGACTCGGGGCGGGCCAGTTCGGCCTCGATCTCCGAGGCGCGCGCTCTCTTTTTTTCCAGGGCGGCCTCCAGGTCCATATAAAAGCGGAGTGCGTCAGCGGACGAGGCGGCACTCGCCGCGCTCCGTCACCTCGGCACTCCGTTCCGTTCTTACTTCGACTCTTTCTTCTTCGCCTTGCGTTCGACGGCCTTGGCCCGCTTCTTGGCGACCTTCTCGGTCTCCTGCTTGGCCGCGCGCTCCTGGAACTTCTCGACGCGGCGGGCGGTGTCTACCAGCTTCTGCTTGCCCGTGTAGAACGGGTGGCAGTTGGAGCAGAGCTCGACGTGGATCTCCTCGACCGTCGAACCGACGGTGAAGGTGTTGCCGCAGGCGCAGATGACCTTGGCTTCCGGGAAATACTTGGGATGAGTGTCGGCTTTCATAATTATCGGCTGATTTTCGATGACCGGAGGTTATCACGTGCCGGCGAATTAGGCAAGACGGCCGCCGGCGCCGGCGCAAAAGAAAAGACCGCCGAGGATCGGGCGGTCTTGAGGACGCACGTTCAGCGCGGGTCGGGCGTGCCGTGCAGGCAGCGGTAGCCGTCGGCCGCGAGGCCCAGGTCGTAGAGGCAGGGGCAGTCGGGGCAAAGGATATAGAGGCGGAGCACCCAGGCGTCGCCTTCGGGCGAGTCCTCGGTCTGCTGGTGGCAGCCGACGACCAGCGCCTCGCGGCCGCAGGACGGGCAGTCGCGGGTCTTGGCCTCGGACAGTCCGCCGAGCGGCACCGGTTTGGCCGGGTCGCCGGGGCGGGCGTAGGGCACGGCCAGGCCGCGTTCGGCGTTCTGCAGGTCGTCGACCAGCTCGCGGGCGAAGAACGGCTCGCACCTGCGGACGTTGGCCAGAGCCTTCAGCGAGAAGCACCGCCGGGGGTAGCCGAGCTCGTAGTCCCTGACCAGGAACCAGGCCGGCCCGTACTTGCCGGGGTCGAGCCAGTCGCGCCAGTTCCGGCGGATGCCGGCGAGCGCCTGCTGGGCCGCGGCGCAGGCGTCGGCGCGCCGCTTCAGGTCGTCCATTTCGGACCGCATCCGGCGGACCGCCGCATCCAGCGCGTCGCCGAGTCTTTGCAGTTTCAGCGCTTCCATGGCCGCTCCCTGGTCCCTGGCGCCTATCGCCGCGGACCGTGAAAAGAACACTGCCGTCTTAGCATTTCGGCCGCGTCCGGTCAACGGCCGGATCCAGGCCGTCTTGTGTTTTTTCCGGCGCTCCTGTAACATTTTCGCCAGTGGGAATCGCACGGGCGCTTTCCCCTTTATTTTCGCTTATTTATCCCACATACGTTCCATTCAAGTGCTGCGGCCTGCCCCGCAACCTTTTGACAAAGGTGTGGGGTCGCACCACCGGAACGTAGCGGTCTAAGGAATCTTTTTTATGCCACAGTTACCGACTGTACTGGAGCTTCTCCAGGCGGGCGTGCACTTCGGCCACAAGGCCTCGAAGTGGCACCCGAAAATGAAGCCGTATATCTTCGGCGTCAGGAATGACATCCATGTCATCGACCTCGACAAGACCCTGGTCAAGCTCGGCCAGGCGCTGGACTACGTCCGCGATCTCGTCGCCCGCGGCGGTACGATCCTGTTCCTGGGCTCCAAGCGCCAGGCCCGCGACATCATCAAGACCTACGCCGAGGATTGCGGCATGCCCTACGTTTCCGGCCGCTGGCTCGGCGGCACCCTGACCAACTACGGCGAGGTCATCAAGCTGGTCAAGCGCTACAACGAACTCAAGGCCCAGATGGCCACCGGCGGACTGGCCAAATACACCAAGAAGGAGCAGGCCAATTTTGCCAAGAGCCTCGAGGAACTAGAGGCCAAGGTCGGCGGCATCCAGAAGATCACCCGGCCGCCGGACGCCATGTTCGTCATCGATCTCAAGAAGGAAAAGACGGCCGTGGCCGAGGCCCAGGCCCGCAAGATCCCGATCGTCGCCCTGGTCGACACCAACGTCAACCCCGAGGACGTCGCCTACGCCATCCCGTCGAACGACGACGCCGTCAAGACCATCGAACTCATGACCCGCCTCGTTTCCGAAGCGGTCAAGGAAGGCAAGGCCCTGCGCGATCAGCGCCCGCCCGAGCCCGCCGCCAAGGAAGCCAAGGCGGCTCCCGCCAAATAGTCCGTTCACCCGTCGGCCGCAACGCCGCCGGCATAAAAACTAACGGCAAAGACCATATGGTCGACACCAACATCATTTCCGAACTGCGCGCCCGGACCGGCGCCGGCGTCGTTGACTGCAAGAAAGCCCTGGCCGAGACCGGCGGCGACATCGACAAGGCCGCCGAGTACCTGCGCAAAAAGGGCATGGCCAAGGCCGGCACCCGCGGTGAGCGCGTCACCAAGGAGGGCCTGATCCACTGCTACGTCCACCCGAACAACAAGATGGGCGTCATGGTCGAGGTCCAGTGCGAGACCGATTTCGTCGCGCGCACCGACCAGTTCGGCGAGTTCGTCCATGATGTCGCCATGCAGGTCGCGGCCACCAATCCTCTCTACCTCTCGCCGGACCAGGTGCCCGCCGAGGTGGTCGAGAAAGAGAAGGAGATCGTCATGGCCGAGTTCGAGGGTTCGAGCAAGCCCAAGGAGGTCATCGAGAAGATCGCCTGCGGCAAGATGGATAAGTACTACTCCGAGGTCTGCCTGCTGAACCAGGCGTTCATCAAGGACGAGGACAAGACCATCGGCGACCTGCTCAAGGAGAAGATCGCCGCCACCGGCGAGAACATCCGCATCGTCCGCTTCGTGCGCTTCGCCCTCTCCGAACCGGCCGTCTGCTGAAACGCTAAAATATCGAGAAATACAGGTCCCCGGCCCGCGCGGCCGGGGATCTTCGTTTTAGGAGCGATGGTCGATTATCGGCGCGGATTTTGGTATAATATGAAAGGTAATTCGAAATCATTTTCATCGGAGCCTATGTCCATCCGCGTAGCCATCAACGGTTTCGGCCGCATCGGCCGCAACACCCTCAAGGCCGCCTGGGGCCGCCTCGACGAACTCGAATTCGTCGCGGTCAACGATCTGACCGACACTAAGACCCTGGCCCACCTGCTGAAGCACGACACCTCTTACGGCACCTGGGACCACGAGGTCAAGTTCGACGAAAAGCACCTGATCATCGACGGCAGGAAGATCGACGTCCTAGCCGAGAAGGATCCGGCGATGCTGCCCTGGGGCAAGGAGAAGATCGACGTCGTCCTCGAGTGCACCGGCCGCTTCACCAGCGAGGAGAAGGCGAGCGCCCACCTCAAGGCCGGCGCCCAGCTGGTCATCCTCTCGGCCCCGGCCAAGGGAGGCAACGTCCCGACCTACGTCCTCGGCGTCAACGCCGACGGCAAGACCAAGTTCGGCCCGGAGAAGATCATCAACAACGCTTCCTGCACCACGAATTGCATCGCTCCGGTGGCCAAGGTCATCGAGGACCTGTTCGGCGTCAAGCGCGCCTTCATGACCACGGTCCACGGCTACACCGCCGACCAGAACCTGCAGGACGGGCCGCACAAGGACCTGCGCCGCGCCCGCTGCGCCGCCGCCAACATCATCCCGACCTCGACCGGCGCGGCCATCGCCGTGACCGAATGCATTCCGTCGCTCAAGGGAGCCTTCGACGGCCTGGCCATCCGCGTGCCGGTGCCGGTCGTCTCGCTGGCCGACTTCACTTTCCTGCTCAAGAAGAAAACCACCGTCGACGAGGTCAACGAGGCGCTGAAGAAGGCTGCCGCCGGCCCGATGAAGGGCGTGCTGGCCGTGACCGACGAGCCGCTCGTTTCCTCGGATTTCATCAGGAACAACAACTCCGGCATCGTCGACCTGAAGCTGACCAAGGTCATGGAAGGCGATTTCCTCAAGGTCATCGCCTGGTACGACAACGAATGGGGCTACTCGATGAGGCTGGCCGACATGGCCCAGCTCTTCGCCCAGAAGATGCTAAAGAAGAAATAGTCCGCGTCCGATGGACCTGGCGTTCTATTGCGAGGCACTGACCGCCCTGACCCTGGCGGTCGTTCCTCTTTATTTCCTCGAGCTCGGCCGCCGGATGCGTTCGGGCAAGATCATCAACCGCGGCCGCTACTACCTGCTGGCCGCGGGCCTGGCGGCCGTCTGGCTGGTCGTCTTTTACGGCAGCTTCATCGAACCGAAGTTCCTGACGGTCAAACGCTACTCCGTGGCGCTCGACGGCGGCGGTCACGGCCGGCTGTCCGTGGCCGTGATCTCCGACACGCACCTCGGCGCCTACAAGCACCGCGACTGGCTGGCCAGGGTCGTGCGCCGGGTGAACGGACTCCATCCAGACCTGGTCATCCTTGACGGCGACATCGTCACCAACGCCGCCGGACTGCAGCAGCTCGATCCGCTCCAGGAACTGAAAAGCGCCTACGGGAGTTTCGCCGCGCTCGGCAATTACGATTACCACGTCGGCGGCGTCGACGTCCGCAAGACGGTCGAGTCCTTCGGCGTCGAGGTCCTGACCAATGAGTCGGTGCCGCTCGACATTGCCGGCCGCCGCCTGCGGCTGGTCGGACTCGACGACTACTGGTTCGGCGATCCGGACTGGAACAAGGCCATGAGCCAGGTCGAGCCGGACGCGGTCAAGATCGTCATCGCCCACAATCCCGATTTCGCGCCGATGGCCGAGGCCCGGGGCATCGACCTGACGGTCGCCGGCCACACCCACGGCGGCCAGATCCGCCTGCCCGGCATCGGCCCGCTGGACAAGCTGCCGATCACCATCGGCCAGAATTTCGACATGGGACTGTTCAGCTTCGGGCCGATGCGGCTGTTCATCACGCCGGGAGTGGGCGAGTCCGGCCCGCGGGCCCGGCTGTTCGACCCGCCGGAGGTCTCGGTCCTGAACGTCGATTTTTAGCGGGCCGCCGCTAAAAATGATATAATTCTCGGGCTAACCATTTGTCGCTAAGCTATGCGGCTCGCCACCATCGCCAATCTTAGGAACCTCAAAGGCAAGCGCGTCCTGCTGCGCGTCGATTTCAACATCCCGCTCGGCCCCGGCGGCCGCATCGGGCCGGAGGAGGACGCCAAGATCCGCGCCTCGCTCCCGACCATCCAGCACCTGCTCAAAGCCGGCGCCCGGGTGATCGCCGTGTCCCACCTCGGACGTCCCAAGGATTGCGAGCCGAAGTTCTCGCTGGCGCCGGTCGCCAAGCACCTCGGCGGCCTTCTGGGCCAGCCGGTCCTGTTCATCGACGATTGCCTGGAGGACGGCGACACCGTCGACCGCACCGCCGCCCTGCTCAGGGACGGCCAGCTCGCCCTTCTCGAGAACATCCGCTTCTATCCCGAAGAAGAGAAGAACGACGCCAAGTTCTCCAAGCGCCTTGCCCGCCTGGCCGACGTCTACGTCAACGACGCCTTCGCCACCTGCCACCGTGCCCACGCCTCGACCGCGGGCGTCGCCAAGTACCTGCCGGCCTACGCCGGCCTGCTCGTCGAGAAGGAAGTGAAGAGCCTGGACCGGCTGCTCAAGAAGCCCAAGCGGCCTTTCTACGTGCTCATGGGCGGCGCCAAGATCTCGTCCAAGCTGCCGACGCTCAAGAAGATGCTGGCCATCGCCGACAAGGTCTTCCTCGGCGGCGGCATGGCCAACAGTTTCTTCCGGGCCATGGGTTATCGCACCGGCAAGTCGGTCGTCGCGCCTGAGGACGTGAAGCTGGCCAAGGCCCTCCTGAAAAAGAAGAATCTGGTCCTGCCCTCGGATGTCCTGGCCGCCTCGTCGCTCAAGGAAACGGCCAACGTCCGGGTGACGACGCCGGACAAGGTCAGGGCCTCCGAGTACGTCGTGGACATCGGCACGCAGTCGATGCGCGATTTCGCGCTGGAGCTGAAGAAGGCCAAGACCCTGGTCTGGAACGGCCCGGTCGGCCTGTTCGAGATCAGGAAGTTCAGCCACGGCTCGGTCATCCTCGGCCGGGTCATCGCCGCCCGTTCCAAGGGCCGCGCCTTCGGCGTGGTCGGCGGCGGCGAGACCATCGCCTGCCTGGAGCGGACCGGCATGGCCGAGTTCGTGGACCACGTCTCGACCGGCGGCGGCGCCATGCTCGAGTTCCTGGAGGGCCGCGTCCTGCCCGGCATCAAGCCGCTTTTGAGAAAATAAGATTTTTTTCACCGACCATATGGAGGATAAAGTCATGGCCCACCCGTGGCCGCATCGCAAACCGATCGTCATCGTGGTCCTGATGGGGCTCCTGCTCCTCAGCCTGACCGTCTGGCTCAGCTTCAAGGCGCGCAACGCCTGGCGGGAATATGATTTCATCGGCGTGCCCGTCGAACGCAACACCATCACCATCATGGGCGAAGGCAAGGTCTCGGTCATGCCCGACATCGCCAACGTCCAGGTCGGCACGGTCATCGAACGCCCGACCGTTTCCGCGGCCCAGCAGGAGAACACCAGGATCATGAACGCCCTCAACGACAGGCTGGCGGCTTTCGGCGTGGCCAAGGCGGACATGCAGACGGCCAGCTACTCCATCCAGCCGGTCTACGACTATACCAAGGGCAAACAGACCCTGCGCGGCTACCAGGTCAGCCAGAGCCTGCGGCTGAAGATCCGCGAGCTGGACAAGATCGGCGACATCCTGGGCGCGGCCGGCGAACTCGGCGCCAACCAGGTCGGCGGCATCGACTTCACCGTCGACCAGCCGGAGGCGATCAAGCAGCGGGCCCGGATGCTGGCCCTCGAGAACGCCAAGACCAAGGCCGCCGCGCTGGCCGAGGTGGTCGGGGTCGAGCTCCGCCGCGTCGTCTCCTTCGGCGAGAACGTCACCGAGCCCTACTACAACGCCCCCTACGCCGAGAAAGCCATGGCCTTCGGGATCGGCGGCGCGGCCCCGGCGCCGACCATCCAGCCCGGCAGCGCCGAGTACGTCCTCGACGTCAACGTGACCTACGAGATCGAGTAAACCTAGACCCAATATGGCCACCAAGATCAAAGACATCAGGGCCAGGGAGATCCTGGATTCGCGCGGCAACCCGACCGTCGCCGTGGTCGTGGAGACCGAGGGCGGGGCCGCCGGCGCCGCTTCCGTGCCGTCCGGCGCTTCCACCGGCGTCCATGAGGCGCTGGAGCTGCGGGACGGCGACAAGGCGCGCTACGAAGGCAAGGGCGTGCTCAAGGCCGTGCAGAACGTCAACACGCTGATCCGCAAGAAGCTCGTCGGCATGGACGTCACCCAGCAGCGCAAGCTGGACGAGGCCATGCTCGACCTCGACGGCACGGAGAACAAGTCGAAGCTCGGCGCCAACGCCATCCTCGGCGTCTCGCTGGCCGCCGCCCGCGCCGGCGCCGCCCGGCGCGAGATGCCCCTGTACGATTACCTGCGGGCCGCTTTCGGCATCTCCAAGAAAGGCTACGCCATGCCGCTGCCGATGATGAACATCCTGAACGGCGGCCGCCACGCCGATTTCGCCATCGACTTCCAGGAGTGCATGATCATCCCGAAGATGAAGCGCTTCAGCGAGCGCGTCCGGGCCGGCAGCGAGATCTTCCACGCCCTCGGCCGCATCCTGAAGAAGAAGGGACATGTCACTTCGGTCGGCGACGAGGGCGGCTACGCGCCGCGCCTGCCGTCGAACGAGGAGGCCTTCAGCCTGATCCTCGACGCCATCGAGGAGGCCGGCTACGCGCCGGGCAAGGACGTCGGCCTGGGCGCCGACGTGGCCGCGTCGGAGTTCTACGACGAGGATAAGGGCGTCTATGCCCTGAACGTCGAGAAGAAGACGCTCAAGGGTCCGGAACTCGTCCGCCTCTACGAGAAATGGCTGGCCAAATTCCCGCTGATGACCATCGAGGACGGTCTGGCCGAGGACGACTGGGACAACTGGGAGCTCCTGACCAAGAAGCTGGGCAAGAAACTGACGCTCGTCGGCGACGACCTCTTCGTCACCAACGTCAAGCGCCTGGAGATGGGCATCAACCGCGGCGTCGGCAAC
Organism: Vicinamibacterales bacterium; assembly: GCA_037916205.1. Classification (GTDB taxonomy): domain Bacteria; phylum Patescibacteriota; class Patescibacteriia; order SG8-24; family SG8-24; genus JBAIWZ01. The sequence continues at coordinate 17,027 of JBAIXY010000179.1, forward strand.
GCCATCCTGATCAAGGTCAACCAGATCGGCTCGCTCTCGGAGACCATGGACACGATGTTCCTGGCCCAGCAGCACGGTTACAAGCTGGCCATCTCGCATCGTTCCGGCGAGACCGCCGACACCTTCATCGCCGACCTGGCGGTGGCCATCGGCGCCGAGTTCATCAAGACCGGCAGCCTTTCGCGCAGCGAGCGTTTGGAAAAGTACAACCGGCTGATGGAGATCGAGGAAGCGACATCCTGAGAACGCCGCAAAACCGCCTTTCGGCCGGCTGGCTGCAAAGGCGGTTTTTTTGACTAGAAATGCGCTTTTTTATTCATCCACCGCCGCATCTTCATTTTTGGGGCTGACGCGAGTATACTTTAGAGGATGTTTTATGGATAAAGTTGCGCAAAAAGAGCCCGCGACTCCACCTTTGGTTTTAGCCATTCTTGACGGCTGGGGCATCGGGCCGCCCGGCAATGCCAACGCCGTCACCCTGGCCCGGACGCCGGTCCTCGACGGCCTGCGCGCGCGCTATCCGCACACCCAGCTGCAGGCGCACGGCCGCTACGTCGGCCTGCTGCCCAACCAGGAAGGCAATTCCGAGGCCGGGCACATGAACATCGGCGCCGGCCGGATCGTCCGGCAGGATATCCTTTACGTTTCCGAAGCCATCAAGGACCGGACCTTTTTCAAGAACACCGCATTCAAGGAGGTCCTGAAGCACGCCAAGAAATACGGCACCACGGTCCACCTGCTCGGCCTGCTTTCGAACGGCAACAGCGCCCACGCCTGCCCGGACCATCTCTACGCCCTGCTCCAGCTCTGCCACGAGGAGGGGATGGAGAAGGTCATGCTGCACATCTTCACCGACGGCCGCGACTCGCCGCCGTTCTCCGCGACCCGGCTGCTGCACGAGCTGGAGACGCACATGTTCCCGGAGCAGAAGATCGCCTCGGTCATGGGGCGCTTCTACGCCATGGACCGCAACAAGCACTGGCACCGGACCGAGCTGGCCTACAACGCCATCGTCAGCGGCGAGGGCCTGGTCGCGCCCAACGCCCACGCCGCCATCCTTCACGGCTACAGCCGCGGCGAGAGCGACGAGTTCATCCTGCCGACCGTGGTCACCGACGAACATCGCGTGCCGATCGGCCAGGTCGGCGAGAACGACGTCTTCATCTACTTCAACCTGCGGTCCGACCGCGCCCGTCAGCTGACCAAGTGCTTCGTCCAGAAGGACTTCGAGAAGAAGAACGAGAACGCCTTCACCCGCAAAAAGGCCATCCAGAACACCCGCTTCGCGGTGATGACCGATTTCGGCCCCGACCTGCCGCACATCTTCACCGCTTTCCCCAGCCGCGACATCGGCCAGGGCCTGACCGAGGTGCTGGCGCCTCTCCGGCAGTTCTACATCGCCGAGAGCGAGAAGTACGCCCACGTCACCTATTTCTTCAATGGCGGCTTCGCCGACCCGCGTGTCGGTGAGGAGCGCATGCGCGTGCCCTCGCCTTTCGTGCCGCATTACGACAGCAAGCCGGAGATGCGCGCCGTGACCATCGCCGGCGAGGTCGTCCGCCGGCTGACCTTCGACCTGCACGATTTCATCGTGCTGAACTTCGCCAACCTCGACATGGTCGGCCACACCGGCAACCTGCACGCCACCATCCGGGCGATGGAAGTGGTCGACGGCTGCCTCGGGACGCTGGCCGAAGCGGTCAAGCAGAAGAAGGGCCACCTGATCATCACCGGCGACCACGGCAACGCCGAGCTCAAGGTCAACCCCGAGACCGGCGAGGTGATGACCGAACACACGACCAACCCGGTGCCGCTGATCCTGGTCAGCGAGAAATACCGCAAGGCCAAGCTCGGCGACGGCATGCTGGCCGACATCGCCCCGACCATCCTGGACATCATCGGCCTTCCCAAGCCGGCGGTAATGACGGGCTTTTCGCTCCTGCGCTAGCTGGATTATGGCCGAGAACCGCCCAAAACCGGTGCTGCTGGTCATCTGCGACGGCTGGGGCGTGGCCCCGCCCGGCGAGGGCAATCCCGTCGAGGCCGCTGAAACGCCGGTCTTCGACGAACTGATCCGCACTTTCCCGACCGTGACCGTCCGGGCCTCGGGCGAGGCCGTCGGTCTGTCCTGGGGCGAGATGGGCAACTCCGAGGTCGGTCACCTGACCATCGGCGCCGGCAAGATCTTCTACCAGTCGCTGCCGCGCATCAACATGGCCATTCAGACCGGGGTCTTTTTTAAGAACGAGGTACTGCTCCGGGCCGCCGAGCACGCCAAGCAGCGGGGCTCGGCTTTCCATATCATGGGCATCTGCAGCCCGGGAAACGTGCACGGCTCGGATGAGCACCTCTACGCCCTGCTGCAGTTCGCCAAGGAACAGGGGCTGACCAAGGTCTTCGTTCACTGCTTCCTGGACGGCCGCGACACGATCTTCAACACCGGCATCGAGTTCGTCAGGAACCTCCGGGCCAAGATGGCCGAGCTGGGCGTCGGCAAAGTGGCCTCGCTGGCCGGCCGCTATTGGGCCATGGACCGCGACAACCGCTGGGACCGCGTCGAGAAAGCCTATAACGCCATCATCGGCACGGCGGCCGACGCCAAGTACGACGACCCGATCAAGGCCATCGAGGATTCCTACGCCAAGAAGGTCTATGACGAGGAGTTCCTCCCGGTGATCGTTACCGAGAACGGCGCTCCGGTCGGACCGGTCAAGGACGGCGACACGCTGATCTTCGCCAACTTCCGTCCGGACCGCGCCCGCCAGATCGCCGAGGCCTTCTCCATCCCGGGCTTCACCAAGTTCCAGCGCGAGTACATGAAGGACCTGATGTTCTGCACGATGATGGAGTACGAGAAGGGGACGCCGCCCCACGTCATCTTCCCGCCGGAGCTGGTCTCGACCTGCCTGGCCAAGGTCGTTTCCGAAGCCGGGCTCAAGCAGCTGCACATCACCGAGACCGAAAAATACGCCCACGTCACTTTCTTCCTGAACGGCATGCGCGAGGAGCCTTTTCCGGGGGAAGAACGGGTGATCATCCCTTCGCCCCGCGTTTCCTCCTACGACCAGGCGCCGGCCATGTCCACGCCCAAGATCGCCGACCGCATCATCAAGGAGATCCAGGACCAGAAATACGATTTCATCGTCACCAATTTCGCCAACGCCGACATGGTCGGCCACACCGGCAAGTATGAGGCCACCAAATTGGGCGTCGAAGCTATCGACCAGGCCCTCGGCCGCGTCCTGGCGGCGCTCCTGCCCGCCGGCGGCGTGATGATCATGACCGCCGACCACGGCAACGGCGAGGAGGTCCTCAACCTGCAGACCGGCGAGATCGACAAGGAGCACAGCACCAACCCGGTGCCGTTCCTCGTCGTCGGGGAGCGCTATCGCGGCCAGGCGTCGCCGTCGGGCGAGGTCATCGGCGGCGATCTCTCGATCATGCCGCCGGTCGGCATGCTCGCCGACACGGCGCCGACCGTGCTCAAGCTGCTGGGCGTGCCCCAGCCTTCGGAAATGACCGGCACGCCGCTCATCTGATATGCCTGAACTGCCGGAGGTCGAAACGATCAGGCGGCAGCTGGCCCGCGAGGTCAAAGGCTCGGTGATACTGTCGGCCGACGTGCGTTTCGGGAAACGCCTGAACCTTCCGGCCGACAGGTTCGCGGCGGCGGTCCGAGGCGCCCGCATCCAGGACGTCGGCCGCCGCGCCAAGCTCCTGGTGTTCACGCTGTCCAACGGCTGGACCATGGTCGCTCACCTGAAGATGACCGGCCGCTTCCTGCTCAAGCCGGAGGGCGCCGAGCCGACCAAGCACACGCACGTCGTCTTCCACCTGTCCGGACGCCGCCAGCTTTTTTTCGAGGATGTCCGCAAGTTCGGCTTCATCCGGCTGTTTCCCAGCGGCGAAGTGGAGAAAGCTGTCTTCCAGAAAGAGAAATACGGCCCCGAGCCGCTCGAGCCGTCGTTCGGCTTCGACCGGTTCGCCGAGTGCCTGATGAAGCGCGCCTCCCGCCGGGTCAAGCCGTCACTGATGGACCAGACCTGCATCGCCGGCATCGGCAATATCTACGCCGACGAGTCGTTGTGGCGGGCCGGCGTCCGGCCGGACCGGCGGATCTCGTCGCTAAGCCCGGCCGAACTGCGCAAGCTCTACCGCGGCATCCTGACCAGCTTTCGCGAATCGATCAAACATCATGGCACGTCCGCCGACATGTACGTGGACCTCTACGGGCGGCAGGGGACCTACGTCCGGAAGCTGCGCGTCTACGGCCGCGAGGGCCAGCGCTGCTACCGCTGCGGCGGCAGGATAGTCAAGGTCCGCATGGGCGGACGCGGCACCCATTTCTGCCCGAAGTGCCAAAAGTAGCTCGAGCGGCGGCTGTCCCGGCCGCCGGTCTCCCGAACACCTGTGCTCACGGACCGGCCAAGAAAACCTAACGGACGCGGCTTCACCCTGGTCGAACTCCTGGTGACGATCTCGATCATCGGGCTTTTGTCGACCATCGCCACGGTCTCCTACACGAGCGTGCGGGCCAGCTCCCGCGACACCAAGCGCGTCTCCGACGTCAAGGCCATTCAGGCGGCGCTGGAGATCTATTTCGAGAGCAACAGCTCCTATCCTTTCGACGGCGTGGCCGGGCCCGACGGCGAGATCCTCGGCCTGCCCGAGACCCTGACGCTGTCCGACATCGGATTCGCGCCCGAGCCCGAAGGCATGGTCTACATGGCCCGCGTGCCCCGGAACCCCGAGCCCAACGGTTCGCCCTACGTCTACCGTTCGCTCTACCGCAACGGCCGGGACTGCAACGACCCGAAGTGCGACGCCTACGCCGTGCTGTTCACCCTGGAGAAGGCCTCGGGCGCCTGGCTGGCCGGACCGCACGCCCTGACGACGCAGGGCCTGGCCGGGGCCGAAGGCGGCACGGCCGGCGCCGGCGTGACCTCGGCCGGCGGCGAGATCGTCGGCCTGGCGGGCGCCCAGGCGGCGCTCATGCAGTTCGCCGACCAGGCCACCACCACGGTAACCGACTTCGTCAACGATCCGACGGTCAAGGAGGTAACCGAGGTGGCCGTGGCCCCGACCGCGGCCGCCGCCGCCGTGGCCAACACGGCCATCGCCGCCCAGGCCACGACCTCGGTGGCCGCCACCCAGTACCTGTTCTTCTTCCTGACCCAGCCCATCCTGATGCTCAGGCGCCGCCGCCGCCGGTCCTGGGGCGTCATCTACAACTCGCTGTCGCGCCTGCCCGAGGACCTGGTCATCGTCAGGCTGCGCAACGGCGACAACAACCGGGTGATCAAGAGCGACGTGACCGACAAGGACGGACGCTTCTCCTTCATCGTGCCGGCCGGGCGCTACCGGCTGGAGGCCAGCAAGGTCAAGTTCGTCTTCCCCAGCAAGATCACCGCCGAACTGAAGGAGGACGGCCAGTACATCGATCTCTACCACGGGGAGGTAATCGAGGTCGGGGCGGAAGGCGCGGTGCTGACGCCGAACATCCCGATGGACCCCGCCGAGGACAGCGAATCGGACGCCGCCATCGTCAAGAAAGACCGCTGGCGCAAGCTGCAGACCCAGATCGCCTTCGTCGGCCCCGCCCTGGGAGCCCTGTCGCTGGTCATCAAGCCCTCGCTGTTCGTCGGTCTGCTCTTCCTGCTGCAGATATTCCTTTACATGTTCTTCCGCCGCTTCGCCGCGCCGGTCTCGCCCAAGAACTGGGGCATCGTCTACGACGAGTCGACCGGCAGGTCGGTGGTGAGCGCGGTGCTCCGGGTTTTCGCCCTGCCGTATCATAAGCTGCTCGACACCAAGGTGTCCGACAGCCGCGGCCGCTACAATTTCCGCGTCGGCAACAGCAAGTACTACCTGACCGTGACCAAAGCCGGATATCTGAAGACCGAGAGCGAGCCGGTCGATTTCACCGGTACGACCGAGCCGATGTTCATCGCCGCCGATATCCCGCTGCGGAACGCGGCGCTCGCGGCCGCCGAATCGGCGGAAGCCCAGCTGCGGGCGCCGGCGCCGGAGAGGCCGGCGTCGCAGCCGACGGCAGCCGCGCCGACCGCCGCCCAGCCGCCGGTCGTGCCTCCGGCAGCCCCGGCAGCGCCTTCGATCCAACCTCCGGCGGCGCAGCCGCCAGCCGCGACCGGCGCGGTCCCGACGGCTCCGGCCGCTCCTCCGCCCGCGGCCGCCCGGCAGCCCCAGCCCCCCAAGCAGCCTTAGCCCGCACGACCTGAGCGCTCCCTATGATCCTCTTTGACGCCAGACTTTTTCGCCAGATCAACGACGCGGCCGGCCGCGGCGGTTTTCTGGACGCCCTGGGCGTTTTCTGCGCCGAGTACCTGATCTTCGTCATCGTCGCCCTGGTGCTGCTCGATCTGGTCCTGACCCTGCGGCGCGGCAGGATGGGCCGGATCCGGTCGGCCTGGAACCGGCTGTCCGATCTAATCCGCCGGCGCGCGGCGCCGCCGCCCGGAGCCGCCGCGGTGCGCGCGCTGTTCGCCTCGGCCTTCGCCTACGCGGGCAATTTCTTTTTCAGCCTGGTCTGGTTCCGCCCCCGCCCGTTCGTCAGCCTGCTCCAGGTGCACCAGCTGATCGCCAAATCGCCGCTGGAAAAATCTTTCCCTTCCGACCACTCCACCCTGGCCTTCGCCATCGCCTTTTCGGCGCTGACCGTCCGGCCCGCGTTCGGCCTGCTCCTCGTTGTCCTGGCCGCTGCCGTGGCCTGGGGCCGGGTCTTCGTCGGCGTTCACTATCCGCTGGACGTCGCGGCCGGCGCCCTGGCCGGCCTCTTCTGGGCCCTGGTCATCGCCCGCCTGGACCGCGGCCGCCGTTTCACGGCGGCGCTGGTCCGCCGGCTGTCCGAATTCCGCCGCCGCCTATGAAAGCGATCATCCTGGCGGGCGGGGGAGGCACCCGTCTTTGGCCCGTATCCCGCCGCCGCAGCCCCAAACAGGTCGAGGCCATCGTCGGCGACCGATCGCTCTTGCAGGCGACCTATGACCGCCTGCGCCGCGCCTTCAAGCCGCAGGACATCCTGGTCGCCGCGGCCGAAGCCCAGCGCGCCAAGGTCGCCGCCCAGCTGCCACGCCTGCCGCTCGCGAACCTGATCCTCGAGCCCTATCGCCGCGACACGGCCTCGGCCATCGGCTTCGCCCTGCTGCAGGCCGCGCGCCGCGACCCCGACGACAATTTCGCCGTCATCTATTCCGACGCCTACGTCAAGGACGTCGACGAATATCTGCGCGTGATCCGCTCCGCCGACCAGGTCGTCGCCTCGCATCCCGACCGGATACTGCTCATCGGCATCAAACCCTCCTATCCGGAGACCGGCTACGGCTACATCCGGACCGGCCCGCTGGTCCAGAAGCGCCGCACCGGAGGCCGGGCCGATTTCGTCTTCAAGCTCGATCGTTTCATCGAGAAGCCCAGCCTGGACAAGGCCCGCGAGTACCTGGCCCACGGCGGTTACCTTTGGAATCCCGGCCTTATCGTCGGCCGGATCGGCCGCTTCCTGTCGCTTTATGAGCGCGACCTGCCGGAGCACGCCCGCATTTTCACGGCCATGAAAAAGAGCTTCGGCCTCCGCGGCGAGACCGCCGCCGTCCGCCGGCTGTTCAAGAAACTGCCCTCGATCAGCGTCGACTACGGCATACTGGAGAAGCAAAAAGGCCTCCTGGTCATGCCGGCAGACTTCGGCTGGGCCGATGTCGGCAACTGGCGGACGGTCCGCGACGTGCTGGCCGCCGATCCCGACGCCAACGTGGTCAAGGGGCTTCACGTCGGCATCGATTCGCGCGGCAACCTGATCTACGGCCGGCCGGGCAAGCTCATGGCCACGGTCGGCGTCCACGGCATGGTCATCATCGACACCGGCGACACCGTGCTGGTCTGCCCGCAGGACCGGGCCCAGGACGTCAAGAAACTGGTAGCCGAACTCGAGGGCTGCTCCCGCTACCGCAAGTATTCCTGAGGCCTATGGCCGAGAAGTGGAACTACGAACCGAGGATCGAGGACCAGGGCGGCCGGCTGCCGCCCGAGGCGGCCAGCGACCTGCTGCGCCTCCGGCCAGTCGAGATCCCGGAGATCGAAAAAGGGGAGCGCGAGTCCGCCGCCATCCGGGACCTCAACGCCGCCGCCGGCAGGGTCCTGGCCGATCTCGGCCTTCCGCCGCTTGAGGTGCCTGACGAGGCCGTCCATTTCGTCAGCCCGGAGGATTTTCGCGACAAGCTGAAGACCAAGGAAACGAGCCGGTCCGGCTGGTCGTCCGGCCACATCTACATGAAAAGCGGCGCGCCGGACGAAGAGCTGATCAGCGACCTGTCGCACGAGATGGCCCATGACGTCTCCTACCTGTCGAAACGGATCACGACCGCGGACAAGCCCGGCAGCGAAGAGGCCGAGACGTCCGTCAAACTGAAGCGGCTGGGATTCTACTTCCCGATCCGGGCCGGCCGCGAGGGCTTCAGGGGCATGAATGAGGCGACCACGGAGATGTTCGCCATGGCCATGCGCGACGCCTATTGCGACGCCAAAGGCCTTTCCGAGGAGCAGCGCCGTCCGTATTTCGAGGCCACGGCCTATTCGCCCCAGGTCCTGGTCATGGAGAAGGTCTGCGCCCTTCTGGGCGGCGGCGACATGCAGCCGGGCTTCGAGAAGCTGCTGCGCGGCTTCGTCACCGGCGATCTCTCGTTCCTCAAGGAGCTGGAGGGCCGGCACCGCGGCATCGTCCGGCAGCTCTGCGAGATGGGGACGACGCAGGAAGACGCCCGCCGCGTCGCCGGCGAACTGGGCTTCCGGGAGGAATTCGACCGGACCATCAACGCGCTAATCGAACATAAGAGCAAAAAAGATGCGGACAGCGCTTAAGATCATCGCCTCGATACTGGCGGTCATCGTTATCGCGGCCTGGACCGGGGTCTGGCTTTCGTCGCCCGGCCAGCCGGCTGACCGGTCCTTTTCCGTCGCTTCCGGCGAGAATCCCGATCGCATCACCCAGCGGCTGTACGAGCGGGGCTTCATCCATAGCCGTGCGCTTTTCAAACTGGCCCTCGGCGCCAGCGGCCTGGCGACCAAACTGCAGCCCGGAGCCTACGATCTGAGCGGCGTCGGCGATTACCAGGAACTGATCAAGCGCCTGACCACCGGCGGCGTCGCGGCCAACGAGTTCACGCTGCTGATCAAGGAGGGCTGGAACCTCCGCGACATCGCTTCGCGGCTGGAGAGTCTCGGCTACCCCGACGCCAAACGCCTCTTCGAGGTCACCGGCCAGCCGGCGCAGGACTACCGCAGCGAGGGGAAAAAGCCGCCCAGCCTGACGGCCGACTTTCCTTTCCTCAAGGACAAGCCCGAATACGTCAGCCTCGAAGGCTACCTGTTCCCGGATACCTATCGCGTGTTCAAGGACGACAAGGCCGAAGCGCTGGTGCGGCGGCTGCTGGTCAATTTCGAGAAGAAGGTCGCCGATGGCCTGGGCGCCGATGTCGAGGCTTCCGGCCACACGCTGTTCGACATCGTCACCATGGCCAGCATCGTGGAGCGGGAGGTGCGCGGCGACGAGGATCGGGCCATGGTCGCCGACATCTTCTGGCGCCGGGTCAACGCCGGGATGGCGCTGCAGGCCGATGCGACGGTCAACTACGCCACCGGCGGGTCGGCGCCGGCGGTCAGCCTCGCCGACACCGAGGTGGATTCGCGCTATAATACCTATAAATATCCCGACCTGCCGCTCGGCCCGATCAGCAACCCCGGACTTTCGGCGATCAAGGCGGCGCTGCACCCCCAGGCGAACGCCTACTGGTTCTTCCTGACCGACGACAAGGGAAAGGTCCATTACGCCAAGACCCTGGAGGAACACAATCGCAACAAGGCCAAATATTTGCACTGAACATATGCGCTTTTCCGTCAGACCGCGGCTAACGTCCGTCCTTTTGGCCGGCTGCCTGTTTTTTGCCCTGTCCGCCGCGGCGACCGCGGTCCGGGCGCAGACGGAGCCTCTCCTGGACCAGCAGCCCGCGGCCGCCGGTCTGCCGGCCACGCCGCCCGAACCGACGGCGCTGCCGCCGGCGCCGGACCAGCCCGCCGTCGAACCCGGGTCGCCGATCGAGGCTGTCCGGTCGTTCGCCGCCGACATCGCCGTCAAGTCTGACGGCCTGGTCTCGGTCACCGAGCGCATCGAGTATTTCTTTCCGGAGGCCCGCCACGGCATCTACCGCGACATCCCGCTCATGTACACCGACGACCAGGGCGAACGCTGGCGCATCCCGATCGAGGTCAAGGGCGTCGGCAACGGCGAGGGCGGGACCTGGCCGTACGAGGTCCAGTCGACCGATTACGGCATCCGCATCAAGATCGGCGATCCGGACAGGACGATCACCGGCAACCAGACCTACGAGATCAGTTATGACGCCCGCGGCGCGCTCCGCTATTTCGCCGACCACGACGAATTGTACTGGAACGTGACCGGCGACCAGTGGGAGGTGCCGATCAACCGCGTGGCCGCCACGGTCACGCTGCCGCCGGGCGTGCCGACGGACAAGATCGACATCACCTGCTACACCGGCCCCCAGGGCTCGACCGACCAGCACTGTCAGGGCAACACCCAGGGCCCGAAGGCGCAGTTCGCCGCCGACGACTTCCTGACCATCGTCGTCGGCTGGCCGCCGGGACTGGTGGGCAAGATGGAGGCCGAGAAGGTCGCGCCGCCGCTCAGCCCGTTCTTCGCTTATCTGCTGCCGCTGCTCGTCGGCCTGGTGCTCTTCCGCCAGTGGTGGCGCTACGGCCGCGATTCCGCCGGCCGCGGCACCCTGGTCGTCCAGTATGACCCGCCGAAGGACATGACGCCGGCCGACGTCGGCACGCTTTGGGACGAACGGGCCACGGTCAAAGAGATGACCGCCACCATCGTCGACCTGGCCGTCCGGGGTTTCATCAAGATCCGCGAGGTCGAAAAGCAAGGCCTGCTCTTCAAGAGCAAGGATTACGAACTGGAGAAGCTCAAGGATTTCTATGACCCCCAGTTCAAGCTGAAGCCTTACGAGACCCAGATCCTCAAGACGCTTTTCGGCCTGGGCGACAAGGTTTTCGTGTCGTCGCTCAAGGAGGCCTACGCCTTCCAGACCGCAATGAGCGGCATCACCACGGCCATGTATGACGGCATGGTGTCCGGCGGTTACTTCGAGGCCAATCCGGAGAAGGTCCGCGCCAAGTACATCGGCGTCGGCACGGTCATCCTCTTCGTCGATCTCATGTTCGGGGCCGGGTTCGTCGCGGCCATCGATCCGGCCTGGGGGCTGCACGGAGGGGTGGCCGCCGGCGTCTGCGGCGCGCTGTTCATCATTTTCGGCTTCGTCATGCCCAAGAAGACGGCCGCCGGCGTCGCCGCCAAGGAGCACGCCACCGGTTTCCGCGAATATCTGGACAGGGCGGAGAAATACCGGCTCCAATGGCAGGAAAAGGAGAACATCTTCGAGACCTTCCTGCCCTACGCCATGGTCTTCGGCGTTGCCGACAAGTGGGCCAAGGCCTTCGAGGGCATGGAGATGAAACCGCCGCAGTGGTACGAGGGCCGCGCTTTCAGCGCCGGCGTCTTCAACGCCGCGGCCTTCAGCTCGACCTTCGGTTCGCTCAACTCGGCGGTCAATTCCGCCGTGCTGTCCCGGCCGCAGCAATCGTCGCATGGCAGCGGCTTCTCGAGCGGCGGCGGATTCTCGGGCGGAGGCGGCGGCGGAGGCGGCGGCGGCTCTTGGTGATCTTTCCGCTCTGACGTATGGAGGCCATGTATCTGCCATTGGGACTGCTGGGGCTGGCGTTATTCGCTTTGCCGGTCGGGTATTTCTTTTGGCTGTACCGCGTCAGCCGGCCGCTCAAGGCCGGCCAGGCGGTCGTTCCGGCCTATGAGCCTCCGGCCGGGATCAGCCCGCTCGAAGCCGGCTATCTTCTGGATAATTCCCTGATGCCCAGGACGGCCGCGGCCGCCATCCTGGACCTGGTCCTGCGCGGCGCGATCGAGATCATCGAGGTCGGCGGCGTCGTCGAAGGACTGCGGCTGACGCCGGGGTCGATGGACGCCGGTCTGTCGCCGTTCGACAAGCTGCTCCTGGTCGCGCTGTTCGGCGGGGGAATAGCCGCCACGCCCAAAGAGGCGGCCGCCCGCTTCCAGGCCGCCGGCGGCCGTCTGCGCGAGGCCGCGGCGCGCCAGCTCAAGGAAAAAGGCTTCATCGGCAAGGCGGACTACGTCCCGCCGATCATTTTCGGCGCCTCCGTGGTCGCCTCGGTGATATTCCTCGTCGGCCTGTTCGACGTGCTCGGCGCTTTCGGCGCCGTCAGCCTCTGGGCCGTCTGCATCCTGCTGGCCCAGCTGGGCTACATCGCCGCGACGCTCCGGCCGCCGTTAACCAAGCGCGGCCGGCAGGCCGTGGCCGACCTGCTCGGTTTCAAGATGTACCTGACCGCGGCCGAGGGCGCCCGCATCCGCTGGGAGGAGATCGAGGAAGCCAAGGTCAACCGTTTCACTCCCTACGCCGTCGTCTTCAACGCTTCCGTGACCTGGTCGACCAAACTGCAGTCGCTGACCAGCGCCCTGCTGGCAGAGATGGCCTGACCGGGCCGCCCGGCCGCTTGCATATGACTGACGACCAGCTGCGCGACATCTTCGCCAAGACCCGGACCATCGCCTCGGTCGGCTTGTCCTCCAAACCGGACCGGCCCAGCCACGGCGTCTGTTCTTACCTGCAGGCCCACGGTTTCAAGATAATCCCGGTCAATCCCAATGAGGCCGAGGTCCTGGGCGAGAGGTCGTATCCGGACCTCGATTCGGTCCCGGGCCCGGTCGATGTCGTCCAGATCTTCCGCCGGCCGGAGGCCGTGCCGGAGATCGTCGAGGCGGCCATCCGCAAGGGCGCCAAGGTCGTCTGGATGCAGGACGGCGCCGGCAACCCGGCCGCGGCCAGGCGGGCCGAGGAAGCGGGACTCGTCGCGGTGGTCGACGACTGTATGATGAGGCAGCACCGGAGGCTGTTCGGCCGCTGAACCGGGATCCGCAAGCATTTCTTATGCCCGCCCCGATGCGTTACACCTGGAAGACCGAATTGGCGCCGCTGGTCATGCTGGCGGTCGTTGCCGCCTCAAGTTTTTATTTCTACTCCCGCTTTCCGGCGCGGGTGGCCTCGCACTGGGACCTCCAGGGCCGGGTCAACGGCTGGTCGGGAAAAGGCTTCGCCGCTTTCGCGGTGCCGATCCTGGCCCTGGCCATGTACCTGCTGTTCCTTTTCCTGCCGCGGCTGGACCCGAAGAAGGACCGCTACGCCGAATTCGCCGGCGTCTACCATGTCTTCAAGGCCGCCATCGTCGGCCTGCTGGCCGCGGTCTATCTGGCGACCGGCCTGTTCAATCTGGGCTATCCGGTCGATATCGGCGCGGTCATTCCGGCGCTGATCGGCGCGCTGTTCGTCCTGATCGGCGCGTTGCTGCCCCGGATCAAGAACAACTGGTTCGTCGGCATCCGCACGCCCTGGACGCTGTCCTCGGAGCGCGTCTGGGAACGGACGCACCGCGTCGGCGGCCGGCTGTTCGTCGTGTTCGGCCTGCTGATCATGCTGACGCCGCTTCTGCCGCCGGGCCTGGCCATGGCCGCGTTCATCATCGGCCTGATCGTCATGCTCGCCGGCACGGTCGGTTATTCCTATTACGTCTACGTCAAAGAGCAAAAGGCCAAAAATCCGCCGAACAATTGACCGGACCCGGCTTTTCTGTTAATCTGTTCCGTCGCGGATGACATTCCGCGGCGGAGTTCTTTTTTAAATTCGTACAGCAAAAAAAGCCGTCAGCAGTTACTCCAACCCCGAGGCTCCCATGCGTGACTGGACACTGGTGAAGGTCCTGCTTGTCGCGGCGGTCCTGCTTTTCCTGCGTTTCAGGCTCGACCTGAACGCCTGGCAGATGGCCGCGGCCACGGCCGGACTTCTCAGCGGCCTGTTGTTTCTGACCTTCGTCTTCGGATACTGGCTCCCGCGCCGGCGCCGTCAGCGCCGCGAGGGGACCGGGCCGTGAGGAGCGGGTCATGATCGACTGCTGCAAGCCGTCGCACCCGCTGGCCATCCTGCTGATCTTCCTGATCTCCCTCGCTTCGCTGATCTTCTGTTTCAAGCTGTATCTGGCGCTTTGCCTGATCATCGGCGTCGGCCTGCTCGTCTCCGTCATCGTCTCCGCGTTCCGTAGCGGGGACCGGGGGCCGGAGGGCCGATAGCCGCCGCCGACAACAACCAACGGCGCTTCGGCGCCAAGGAGGCCGAAGATGGGCCGAGATCTGCCCCGTCTCAAGCGCCTGGGCTCCGTGAAGGTCTACGTGGTCACGGACCCGTTCATCGACCGGTCGGGCAACGACATCCGCGCCGGCCAGGTCGTCATCTTCCGGCGCAACGCCGGACGCCCGAACGTCTACGACGGCGTCTACGACGCCCTGCGCAGCCGGCTGGAGATCAAGATCCGCTACGGACTGAAGGACAGCCGCGGCGAGCTGGGCGAGCTGGAGACGGCCCTGCGCCGGCTCAAGCACGTGCGGCTCTGCCTCGAGAGCCATGACTGCCTCTCGACCGCCGACGACCGGCGCATCGAGGGCGGGCTCACCGAGGTCGCCGAGCTCCTGAAGCGCAAGAGCAACCCGTTCAAGGCCGAGGCCCGCGTCAAGGCCAAGGCCGGCGCGGTCCGGACGCCGACCGAAAAGGTCAACGCTCCGGCCACGCAGGCCCGGGTCACGGCCATCGACCGCCGGCTGCGCGAGCGCCAGCGCGAGGTCGCTTCCATCCTGCCGTGGATCACGGCCATGGAGACGGCGCTCTTCCTGGAGCTCAACCGTTCGCTCGGCGTCATCGTCAGGATCGGACGGGAGGCCGGCGCCATGGCGCGCCACGCCTTCTTCCGGACCGGACGGACCTCGCCGACCCAGCTCAGGGTCATGTCGGCGCGTATCGGCCTGCTGCAGGAGGAGCTGTCCACGCTCGAGGTCGCTCCGTTCGACGGCTACCGCCGCGTCCTGGCGGGCGCTCTCGACCGCGCGCGGCGGGGCCTCGACGGGAACAACCCCCTGGTGGCCCTCTGCGGCCTCGGCGAGAGCCTGACCGTGGTCGACCGGGCCGAGCTGCGGCGCGGGCTGGAGTCGCTGATCTCGATCGCCTCGGCGGCGCTGATCACCGGCCTGCCGGTCCGCGCGGCCGACAATCTGGCCCGCCGGCTCCGGACACTGCGCTCGCGCTTCGACGCGGGACCGCGCCGGAGGCGGGTCCTGGACTCGGTCGGCGGCGAGCTGGAGAGGTGCTCGGCCGATCTGGCTGCCGGCGGCCTGGCCTCGGCCAAGGAGCGGCTCAAGCTGGCCGCCTCGAAGCTGTAGTTCTTCCCCGTTCCGTCCCGGAACGGGGATTTTTTTTGCCTATTCCCCGCCGGGCCGTTTGGTGGGATAATGACGGCGGCTAACAATTCATCTTTAGGCGTGTGAAAGTCTTCCATTGCAAGGACATGGGCATGTCCTGCGGCTTCGTGGCCAAGGGGGAGAGCGGCGCGGAGGTCGCGGACAAGGCCAAGGCCCACGGCCGTTCGGCTCACGGCCTGACTCCGGACAAGTTCACGCCGGAGTTCGCGGCCAAACTCGATTCCGTCATCAGGGACGAATGAACTTCCGGTCAACGGGGCCCCGCGTCGCAGGATGCGGGGCCTTTTATCGCTGACCGGGCGCAGATCCGGCCCCCGTTGTCCGCCCGGCCGGGCCTCTTGGCTGAGCTCGGCCGGCGGTGTAGAGTGGGGGAACGACAAGGCCTTAAAACCCTTTTCATTGTTATGAAAGATAGCAAATTAGCGGTCGCCGGGATCAGGAACTCGGCCGCGACCGTCGTCTATGTCGCCGCCGTGGCCTGGTTCATGTTCAACGGCAATGCCATCTTCGGAAAACAGAACGACAACTTCCTGATGCCGCTGGCCATACTGCTGCTGTTCGTGGTCTCGGCGCTGATCACCGGCCTGCTGGTGCTCGGCCAGCCGATCTGGACCTATCTCCAGGGCCGGAAGGCCGAGGCGGTCAAACTGCTCATCTGGACCGCCGGTTCGCTGGCCGTCGAGACGATCATCGTATTCCTGGCCCTGGCCCTCTGATCAGCGTCATGACCAAGCCGATCGACTACGCCGAGGAACTCAACGCCGAACAGCTCGCGGTCGTCCGTGACGCCGAGGGGCCGTGTTTGGTGCTGGCCGGCGCCGGCTCCGGCAAGACCCGCACCATCGTCTACCGCGTCGCCTACCTCATCGAGCACGGCGTCGAACCGGACCGCATTCTTCTTTTGACCTTCACCAACAAGGCGGCCAACGAGATGATGACGCGCATCGGCGAACTGCTCGGTTCGTCGGGCGGCCGCCGGCCGGTCGGCCTCTGGGGCGGCACTTTCCATTCCGTCGCCAACCGGATCCTCCGCCAGTACGGCGAGCGTCTGGGCTACTCTTCTTCTTTCTCCATACTCGACCAGGACGACAGCCGGGCGCTGATCAAAGCCTGCCTCAAGGAACTCGGGCTCGACGCCGGAGGCACGCGCTTCCCGTCGCCGGCCGTGATCCAGGAGGTCCTGAGCTATTCCCGGAACGCGATGATGGCCTTCGAGACCGCGGTCGAGAAGTCGCATCCGCACTTCCTGAACCTGCTGCCGGACCTGGAGCGCGTCGCCTCGCTTTACGACCGCAAGAAACGCGCCGCCAACGCCATGGATTTCGACGACCTGCTCGCCCGCCTCGTCGAGCTCCTCGACGCCGAGCCGGCCCTGCGGGACCGCCTCTCCGAGCGCTTCCGTTACATCCTGGTCGACGAGTTCCAGGACACCAATTCGCTGCAGGTAGCGCTGATCCGCCGGCTGGCCGGTCCCGGCCACAACCTGCTCGTGGTCGGCGACGACGCCCAGAGCATCTATTCCTTCCGGGCCGCCGACGTCCGCAACATCCTCGACTTCCCCAAACAGTATCTCGGCGCCCGGGTCTTCCGCCTCCAGACCAACTACCGCTCGACTCCGGAGATCCTCGACCTGGCCAACGACGTCATTTCCCATAACCGCGAACAGTTCCCCAAGGAACTGGTCTCGGCCGCCGACCGCTTCGCCAAACCGTCGGTCGTGCCCTGCGCCTCGGCCCTGCGCGAGGCCGATTTCGTTGCCGACCGGGTCGAGGAGATGTTCGATCAGGGCGTCCGGCCGGACAGCATCGCCGTGCTCTTCCGGGCCACCCACCACTCGCAGGCGCTGGAGTTCGAACTGACCAAGCGCGGCATCGACTACGACTACCGCGGCGGCCTGCGCTTCTTCGACCGGGCCCACGTCAAGGACGTGCTGTCCTTCCTGCGCCTGCGCGGCAATTTCGCCGACGAGGCCGCCTGGCTGCGCGTCCTCGGTCTGCAGAACGGCATCGGCGAGGTCTCGGCCCAGCGGCTGTTCGGCCATTTCCAGCAGGCGGGCAGCCTGGCCAAGGCGGTGCTCCTGCCGGTCGAGGAACTCATCGGCGCCCGGGCCGGCAGCGGCTGGCGCGAACTCAGGGCCTGCCTCGAGGACCTGCTGGCCGCCGGCGACCGGCCGTCCGAGCTCATCCGGGCCGTGCTCGATTCGCCGTACGTCAGTTATCTGGAGGCGGAATACCCCAACTACCGCGAACGCCTGGAGGACCTGGAGCAGATGGCCCGGCTGTCCGAGCCCTACGACAGGCTGGGCGATTTCCTGGCCGAGGTCACCCTGGACGAGAGCGCGGCCGGCGACGTTTCCGGCCGCCCGGCACGCGGCGGCAAGGTGGTCCTTTCCACCATCCACCAGGCCAAGGGCCTGGAGTGGGAGTCGGTCTTCATCATCCACCTGACCGCCTCGTCCTTCCCGAACCGCCGGGCCGTGGGCGAACAGGGCGGTCTCGAGGAAGAGCGCCGCCTGTTCTACGTGGCCGTCACCCGGGCCAAGAGACGGCTGTTCCTCAGCCACCCGGCCTCGGTCGGCCGCGGCAGCTTCGAATACGAGGAGCGCTCGCTGTTCCTCGACGAGGTCGACCCGTCCTGCGTCAGCGATCCCGGCGCCCGCCTCCGCGGCGATTTCAGCCAGCCTTCGGGCGGCGAGGACGAGCCGGTCATCGAAGTGGGGGACGACGGCGAGCCGTTCGCGGCCTCCATGGCCGACGTCCGCCGGCGGACCCAGGAATTGAAAAAAGACTGGAAGCACAAGAGCTTCCTGCGCGACGTCTAACCTCCCGGCCGGCAGGCGCGGGCAAAGTTTTATGGAGAACGACCTCAAGAAGATCGACGAGTTCGTCCGCAAGGTGGACGAAATGAAGAAACAGGAGAAGATGGACCTGTCCTCGGACCAGGACCTTTCCATCGCCATCATGAACCTGGTCAGCATCGAGGAGCACTTTTTCTTCACCGGCGCCAAGACCGGCAAGACCGAGTACTTCGACCTGATCGCCCAGGTCCGTGAGATGCGCAAGGAGCTGCTCAAGAAGATCATCAAGGAATACGAGGGCGAGGTCTGGTGCATCTCCAAGCACCTGCTGGCCGCCTCGATGCGGCTGATGGAGGTCGGCACCAAACAGCTGGGCCAGGGACGCAAGGACGAGGCTTACGGCCTCTTCGGCAAGGCCTACGATCTTTATTCGCTTTTCTGGGGGCTGAACATGAAGCTGGTCAGTACCCAGGACATCAAGAAGATCGACGAACAGGCCCTGAACCGGCACGACGCGGAAAAGAAGGGGTTCTTCGGCAAGCTCGGCGACCTGGTCAAAAAAGCGATCGACTGCTGCATCGAGTAGCGGCAACGGCCGTCCCGGCCCGGGGCTGGGACGGTTTTATTTTGTCGGGTATAGTGAACTCATTGCGCATCAATTAGGCGCGCCTCTATGGGCTGGATCTTCCCTTACGTAGTGCTCGTCGGCCTGATCGTTTTCATGGCCGTCCTGCGGCTGGCCATCTGGGCCGTGGAAAAGCGCAACGAGCGCTACCCCTTTGTCGCCAAAAAACATTTACTGAGCGAGCCGGAACAGCGCCTGTACACGGAACTGGTCCGCGAGTTCGGCGGCCGCTACGCCATCTGTCCGAAGGTCCATCTGCCGAGCGTCCTGGACGCGGTCGAGGAAGGCGCCGCCGGCCAGGCCCAGGTGAACCGCCTGATCCGCAAGGCCCTGGATTTCGTGATCTGCGACCGGGACGCCAACCGGACGCTCCTGGTCATCGAAATGGATGACTGGGCCCACGACCTGGAGAACCGGGTCGCGCGCGAGCAGTTCGTCGACAAGGCCCTGAACGCGGCCGGCATTCCGCTGCTGCGCCTCAAGACCAAGGACCTGGAACAGATCCTGGTGGTCACCGGCCAGATCGCCAGGAAGCTCGAGGGCAAGTGACGGCCGTTCCCCGTGCCGCCGCTCCCGCGGCGGTTTTAATAAAAACTGACAGGATCCGGCATGAAGCCTGACATCAAAGGTCTGCACCACGACCACATCGACGGCAGTCGGGCGGTCTTCGGCGTCATCGACGAACTGTACCGGCTGGCCGGCCGGGCGTTCCCGTTCCCGGACAAGCAGGCCTGGCTGGACTATTTCCGTAACCCCCAGGAGGACATCGTGGCCCGGTTCGCCACCATCACCGGGGTCCTGCAGACCGTCGAGGCGCTCGATCTCCTGGCCTATGAGTACGGCCGCCTGCGCGCCTCCGAGGGATACGGATATTGCGAGGGAAAGTTCGCGCCGCTCTACCACACGGCCGGCGGCCTGACGCCGTCCCG
Source organism: Vicinamibacterales bacterium (assembly GCA_037916205.1). Lineage (GTDB taxonomy): Bacteria > Patescibacteriota > Patescibacteriia > SG8-24 > SG8-24 > JBAIWZ01. Next base: position 36,805 of record JBAIXY010000179.1, read on the forward strand.
GGTCGTGGAGGCGGTGCGCGCCGGCCTGGGCCGGGCCGAGGCCGACTTCGGCATCCGCCTGTTGCCGGTCGTCTGCATCAACCGCGAGGTCTCGCCCGAGCAGGGCGTCGAGATCGCCAGGCTGGCGTTGGAATACGACGGCGGCGTAGCCCTGGACCTGGCCTGCGACGAGGCCCATAACCCGCCGGAGAAGCACCTGCCGGCCTTCAAGCTGACCTACGGCACCAAAGTGAAGCGGGAATGCCACGCCGGCGAGTGGGTCCTGCCCGGGCCGGCCGCCGCCTATCGCCGGCGCCTGGTCAGGAACCTGCGGACGGCGCTTTTCGACCTTAAGGCTGACAGCGTCGGCCACGCCATACCGCTGGCCGACGAACCTGAGCTGATCGCTCATATCGCGGCCAAACGGATCCGCGTGACCGGCTGCCCGCTGTCCAATCTGTACTCCGGCCTGATCAAGGACGTCCGCGAACTGCGCATACCGGAGATTTTGGACCGCGGCGTTATCTACACCCTGAATCCGGACGACGACCTGTTCATGCCGCCGATGGCCGAGGTGCTCGAACAGTGCGACCAGGCCTTCGGCTTCACCGATGAGCAGCGCCGCCGGCTGGAAGAGAATGTCTGGCGCGGCGCTTTCGCCGCTGACGTCAGGAAATAAAAATCCGCCGCGTGTCCACGCGGCGGTCTTCGTTCCCGGTCAGGCGGCCAGGAACAGCCAGGTATCCGGTTCGTCGGTCTTGGCGCCGACGGGGTAGTAGCGCGTCAGGAAGGGGGCGAGCCGGGCCAGCCGTTCGACGGCCGGCCGGTTGTTCCAGCAGGCCTGGCCGAAGAGCCAGCAGAGCAGGCCCCAGCAACCCTGGGCCAGCTGGCGGCCGAGCGCGGCGCCGGCGCACTGGACGTAGGCCATTTCCAGGTCCCGGCCCATGGCCCGCCACAGACCGCCGGCGAACCGGCGGTTCTCCTCGGTCTCCCAGACCGGCGAATCCGCCGGCGACAGCATCGTCCAGATCGGCTGGCTGACGCTCGCGGCCACGGCCTCGGAGAAGCCGACGGCCATGGCCGCCTCGGCTGCTTCGTTCATCCACATGGCCGGGATCAGGCGGCCGGCGATCGAGACGGTCAGCGTGCGGCCGGCGCGGCAGCGGAACAGGCCGTTGACCGCTGGCAGGGGGTCTGCGGCGATGATGCCGTCGGAAATGCCCAGGTCGACCCGTCCGGCAATAGCGGCCTCGAAGATCGGCCGCGCCGCGGCCAGTGCCTCGTCCATCAGGATCGGGTCGGGGGCCATATCCACCAGCTTCTTCTGGACGCGCGACAGCCATTCTTTTCGGTCCATTGTGCCCTCCAAAAACGCATTTAAGGTGCGGTCTGCCCCGTTTTGGGACCGGGTAAAATAGCATTACGGCCCGCTTATGTCAATCCGCCCTTGTCCGGCCGCGGCCGGTCTTTGACATTTCGAGGCCGACAGCCCAAAATGCGGTCAACGCCGCTCTTTTCATCAGGAGGTAACGATGAAACCCGTGATCAGAGGCCTGCATCACGACCACATCGACGGCAGCACCGCGCTTGTCGGCATCATCGAGGAGCTCTACGCTCTGGCCGGCCAGCCGTTCCCGTTCCCGTCGATCGAGGCCTGGCGCGAATTCTTCCGCAACCCGTGGGAGAACATCGTCAAGCGTTTCTCCACGGTGACCTCGGTCATGCAGAGCGCCGAAGCCCTGCGCCGGGTCGGTTACGCCTACGGCTGCCACCGGGCGGACGAGGGCTACCTGTACGTCGAGGCCAAGTTCGCGCCGCAATACCACGTCTTCGGCGGGCTGAGCCTGTCCCAGGCCGTGGCCGCGATGTACGGCGGACTGAAGCAGGCCGAAAGCGAGCGGGGCATCCGCATCCTGCCCCAGGTCTGCATCGGCCGCGAGGTCTCGCCCGAGCAGGGCGTCGAGATCGCCAAGGTCGTTCTCGATTACGCCGGCGAGGTCGCCCTCGACCTGGCCTGCGACGAGGCCGGCCACCCGCCCGAGAAGCACCTGCCGGCCTTCAGGCTGACCTGGGGCTCGCCGGTGCGGCGCGACTGCCACGCCGGGGAGTGGGTGGACAAGGAGCCGGTGGCGACCTACCGCCAGCGCCTGCTCCGGAACGTCCGCACCGCGGTGTTCGATCTGCGCTGCCACGGCATCGGCCACGCCATACCGCTGGCCGATGACCCGATGCTCGTGAGCTACGTCGCGGACACGGGCGTGCGCGTCGCCGGCTGCCCGGCATCGTACCTGTGCGGCGGCCTCATCTCCGATATCCGCGCCCTGCGGATCGACGAGCTGCTGGACCGCGGCGTCATCTACACGCTGAACAGCGACGACGACCTGTTCCTGCCGTCGATGAGCGAGGTCATCGAGGCCTGCGATCGCGCCTACGCCTTCACGGCCGACGAGCGGCGCAAGCTCGAGGCCAACGTCTGGCGCGGCGCCTTCGCCGCCGACGCGGCCAAGTACGTTCCCCAGCCCGCGGC
>JBAIXY010000180.1:0-18185 GCA_037916205.1 Vicinamibacterales bacterium
AAGCCGAGGAAATGGATGGCGTTGCCCGTGCTGTTGATCAGGTCCTTCTCCGGGTGCAGGAGCAGCAGCGACTGGACCGAACCGATCTTCTCGTCGGCCTCGGCCACCTTGACCGCCTCCTCCAGGAAATCGGCGTCGACCTCGGTGTCCTGATTGAGCAGATAAACGTGATCGGCGCCTCTCTCGAGGGCCGACCTCATGCCCAGGTTGTTGCCGCCGGCGAAGCCCAGGTTCTTGCCGCTCTCGATCAGTTCGACCCAGGGGTAGTTCCGTTTTATCTCCTCGGCCGTGCCGTCGCGCGAAGCGTTGTCGACGACGATGACCTCGAGGTCGAACTGCTCGTGCCGCGCCTGACGTAGCGTGCCCAGACAGCCGTCGAGATAGCGCCTGGCGTTGTAGGCGACGATGACCAGGGCGACCTTCCGGCGCTTCATAGCTTTTCGTCCTTGTCCCCCTCCCCGGCCAGCTTGCCCAGGGCCCCCTTGCGGACGACCAGCGTGATGTCGTGTTCGATCTTCTCGAGCCGCAGGAAGATCCGGAAGACCAGGTAGAACAGGAAGATGATCGAGGCGTAGATGACCGCGTCGACGCCGCGGCCGACGCCGATCAGCCGCGCGAACCATTCGGTCGTCCGGGGCAGCAGGGCGGCGACGCCGGCGGTCGTCCAGAGGACGCACCAGAAGACCAGCCAAGCCAGGCTCAGCGAACCGTCCCTGAACCTGGCCACCGTGCGGGAGACGGCGAACAGGACGAAGGCGACGATGAAGATCTGAATGACGGTCATAGGATCGGCCGGAGCCCGGGCTTCAGCCCTCCAGGCGGCGCAGCAGCAGGCGCGCCGCGGTCTTCAGGCCGGTGATGAAGCCCTGGCCCTTGGACATCGAATATTCCGTGTAAATGGGGACGATCGGCACCTCGGCCAGGCGCCAGCCGTGCCGTTTGATCTCCTTGACGATCTCCGACGAGACCTCCATCCGGTCGCAGCGGATCTCCAGTTCGCCGGCCGCCCGGCGGGAAAAGGCCCGGAGTCCGGACTGGCTGTCGCTGACCCAGAGGCCGAAAAGCGCGGCCGTCAGGGCGTTGCCGATCCAGTTGGCGATGCGCCGGGCGGCGGGCATCCGCCGGCGGTCGGAAGTGCGGCAGCCGATGACGGCGTCGGCCCGGCCGGCGGCGATCGGTTCGACCATCCGCGGCACGTCCTCGGCCCGGTGCTGGCCGTCGGCGTCGAAGGTCACGACGGCTTCGGCGCCGAGGGCGACGGCGGCGGCGATGCCGGTGCCGAGCGCGGCCCCGAGGCCGCGGTTCAGGACATGGCCGACCACCAGGGCGCCGGCAGCGGCGGCCGCGGCGGCCGTGCCGTCCGACGAGCCGTCGTCGACGACAATAACACGGTCGGCGACGGGCGCGAGCGAACGCACCACCTGGCCGACCGTCCTGCCTTCGTTGAACGCGGGTACGACGACGAAGGTCCGCATAATCATCAGCTCTTGTAGCTCGGCCGCAGCAGGCCCTTGTGCGCCGTGGTGTACTCGATGGATTTCTTGAGTCCTTGTTCCAGCGAAACCAGCGGGATCCAGTTGAGTTTCTCCTTGGCCCTGGTCAGGTCCGGCAGGCCGAGCGAGGTCATGAACAGGATGGCCGGCTCGAAGACGACCTTCGACTGGGAATTGGCCATGGAGGCGATCTTCTTGGCCACGTCGACCAGCTTGACGTCGTAATCGCTGCCCAAGTTGATCGTTCCGGGGTCCTTGGCGAGCGACATCAGCTTGGCGATGCCGTCGACCACGTCGGTCACGTAGATCAGCGAGGTCCGGAAGCTCTCGTCGCCGTAGATGACCAGGTCCTTGTTGTCCAGGGCGTCGGTCACGAAATCGGGCACCATCTCGCCGTCGTACAGCCGCATGCGCGGGCCGTAGGTGCGGAAGATGCGGGCGATGCGGGCGTCGATCTTGAACACGTCTCGGTAGGTCGAGACCATCGTCTCGGCCCAGCGCTTGCCCTCGTCATAGCAGGCCCGCGGCGACATGTGGTTGAAGGCCCCGAACTCTTCTTCCTTGAACAGGTGGCCGTCGGCCGGACGCGGACCGTAGACGACCGAGGTCGAAGCGTGGAAGAACCTGGCCTTGTACTTGACCGCCATGTCGAGGACCAGGCGCATGCCCACGGAGTTGGCCAGCAGGGTCTGGTGCTTGTACTGGTCGAATTTCTTGGCCGAGGTCGGGCAGGCCAGGTGGTAGATCTCCTGCAGTCCCTGGAACTTGACCTTGAAACGCTCGAGTTCGGGGAATTTCTCGAGGTCGAGCGGCTCGTTGATGTCGTGGCGGATGAACTCGAAATTGGGGTTCTGCAGCAGGTGGTCGATGTTGTTCTCCGAGGAGGTGATGAAATTGTCGACGCAGATCACCTTGCAGTCCTTGAGCAGGCGCTCGCAAAGAAAAGAGCCGATGAAGCCGGCGCCCCCGGTCACTAGGACGTTCTTTTTCTCGAAAATGGGTGTTTCCGGCATAAACTCTCCGATAAAGCGTCCAGGCCCGGCCTTGACCGGCGCCCGATTGCCGACGTTTTAAGGCTGATCGCTGGGATTTATTATAGGCAAGCGGCGCTATTAAGACAAGCGGATGTCCGCGGCCCGGCGAACGCGCCTCAAATAAAAAAATCGGCTTAACCAAGCCGAAACACGCCTTTCCGCGGCCTCAGGCCCGGAAGGTCCACTTCTTCTGCAGGAAAAAGTTCCAGACCAGCACCAGGCCGGTGGCCGTGAACTTGGCCAGCAGGTCGTAGACGCCCAGGCGGGTGAAGGAGAAGAGTATCAGGGCATTGAGCGCCAGGCCTCCGGTGGCCACGGCGAAGAACTTGCCGATGCGGCGGTGCCAGCCGGCGGTCTGGCAGCGGAAGGTCCAGAAGGTGTTCAGGAAAAAACTGGACGTGGCGGCCACGGTGAACGAGGCGGCGGCCGACAGCACGAGGTGGCCCGACCAGAAGACGGTCAGCCGGGTCAGCGCGACGTAGACCCCGAAATCGACGAAGGTGTTGAACACGCCGACGGCGCTGAACTTCAGGAACTCGGCCGCCGTGTGGCGATGCGGGAGTTTGGCGAGCAGGGCCTGCCAGAGGCTCATAAGGTCTTGCCGGCGGCGCAGGTGATCAGGCCGACGCGCACGCCGCCCTTGAATCCGGCTTCGTAGGCGTCGAACTGCACCGCCGGGCCGGAACCGCGGCTGACCGACACCGAGGCGGTCGAGCCGGCCGCTCCGGCCAGCGCCTCGATCAGCGGCTGTTTGGCGGCGTTCGACGCGGACATCTTGATCACCGGACGTCCGTATGCGCCGACCGGCTTGACCGCGCTGCCGTCGATGGCGAAAGCGGCGTCGTCCTGGGCGCCGGAGCGCGCCGGAACGGCCACGGCCTCGATCCGGCCGTCGTTGTTGACGTCGCCGACAGCGGCCTGGGCCCCGGACCGGTAGTTCCGGCCGAAAGGCTGGACCTCCCTGAGCAGCGTTCCTTTGGCGTCGAAGATCCGCATGAGGGTGGTCGATCCGGCGCCGCTCACGGCGACGATCTCGTCGCGGCCGTCGCCGTTCAGGTCGCCCGCGGCCACGCTGACGCCGCCGCGGAACTTCTGGTCGAAGGCGAAAAAGCCGCCGATGGCCGAACCGTTGGCCTTGAAGATCCGCACGTGGGGACCGCCGCCCGGCCCGGCGCCGGCGATGATCTCGTCGCGGCCGTCGCCGTTCAGGTCGCCCGCGGCCACGCTGACGCCGCCGCGGAACTTCTGGTCGAAGGCGAAGAAGCCGCCGATGGGCTTGGTGTTGACGTTGAAGATGCGCACCTGGGGCCCGCCGCCCGCCCCGGCGCCGGCGACCAGGGTCTGCTTGCCGTTGCCGTCGAAATCGCCGACGGCCAAGGACACTCCGCCGCGGAAGGCCGAAGAGAAGGCCATCACCGACCTGACGAACAGGCCGTCCTGGGTGAACAGCCGGATCTCCGGCGCCCGTCCCGGCCCTGGGGCCGCGGCCAGCAGGCAGCCGGTCTTGGCGCCGGGCAAGAGCGACGCGGTGGTCGGCAGAGGCGCGGTCTGTTCGTTCTTCTTGGCGGCGATCAGCTGGCCGATCGCCTTGGCGACGTCGATGCGGCCGCGGCCAAGCTTGCCGGCGTAAGCCGGATTGAGGCCGTCGATCTTGAAGGCCGATTCGGTCAGCAGGTTCATCACCTGCTTGGGCGTGAGCGTCGGATCGTAGGCCCGGATGAGCGCGACCGCGCCGGCGACGATGGCCGCGGCCGTGGAAGTGCCGTTGTAATAGCCGCCGTAGGGCTGGTCGAAATCCTTGTTGGTCGGGCGATAAAGCTGGGTCGAGATGATGTGCGTGCCCGGAGCGCTGATGTCGACGCAGCCGGCCCCGTAATTGGCGAACGCCGCCTTCTGGTCGTTCTCGTCGGTGGCCGTGACGCCGTAGACGAAGTTCTCGTCAGCGCCCTGGTCCAGGCAGATCGGGTAGCGCGGGTCCTTGTCGAGGTCGGTCGCCGGCGCGTTGTCCGGCGCGTTGCCGGCGGCGACGACGACGAAGACGCCGGCATCGTAGGCCCGCCGCAAGGCAATGCCCAGAAGGTCGCTGTTCGCCTGGCCGGCGAAGCTCAGGTTGATGACCTTGGCCCCATTGGCCACGGCGTACTCGACGGCGCGGACGATGCTGTCCGGGGTCCCGTTGCCGTCCGAATCCAGGGCGCGCAGGGCCATGATCGCCGACTGCCAGGTCACGCCGACGACCCCCTTGCCGTTGTCGCCGACCGCGGCCGCCAGTCCGGCGTTGATCGTGCCGTGGTTGGCCCCCAGCTTGTTGTAGCTGCCGCTGATCTCCGGCTGGGGCGTATTGTCGTTATCGACGAAGTCCCAGCCGCTGAAGTCGTCCACGTAGCCGTTGCCGTCGTCGTCGATCCCGTTGTTGGGGATCTCCTTGAGATTGTGCCAGACGTTGGCCTTGAGGTCGGGATGGTCGATGTCCACGCCGCTGTCGATGATGGCGATGGGCAGGCCCTCGAAGCCCAAGCTGTAGTTCCAGGCCTCGGGCGCGCCGATCTGCTTCAGGTACCAGAGGTCGGGATAGAGAGGGTCGTTGGGGACGCGGTCGGCGGCCAGGGCAGGCATGCCGAAACCGGCGGCCAGCACCGCCGCCGCCACGAGCGCCGCGCATTTTCGCCGGCACATCGGCCAAAAACGCATAAGCTATTTTTTCGATCCGGCGACCAGTTCGTTATTGATCCGCTCGCAGACCTTCATCAGCTCGAGATCGGCGCCGGCCCGGTCGCCCAGCTGGATCAGCGCCCGGACGTCCTTGGGGAAACAGCTGCCGGCGTAGCCGCGGTAACCGTCGCCGAAGACCTGCAGATGGCTCGCGCCGATGCGCGGGTCCCGGGCGGCGCAATCCTTGACCGTGTCGTAGTCGACGCCGAGCTTGGCGCAGAGGTCGTAGATCTGGTTGGCGAAGACCACCTTCATGGCCAGGAAAGCGTTGCCGAAATACTTGATCATCTCCGCCTCGGTCGCCGGCACGACCCGTTCGAAAGGGGCGCGCGGCAGGAGTTCCATGACCTCCCTGGCGGCCGCGGCGCCCTCCTTGGTGCAGCCGACGATCTGCCGGTCCGGCTGCCGCATGTCCTGGTCGGCCGTCTTCTCGCGGAGGAACTCCGGATTGAAAAGCATCCGGTGCTGAGGAAAGCGCGCCTGGAGCGATTCGGTCGTGCCGGGCAGGACCGTGGACTTGATCACCACGGTCTTGCTGCCGGGAAGCCGGGCGACCGAAGATTCGACGTAGGACAGGTCGAAGCCGCCTTTTTCCGGATCGAAAGGCGTCGGCACGCAGACGAAAAACAGGTCGGCCTCTTGCAGGTCGCGGTCGGTGCCCAGTCCTTTGGGCGGGTCGATCAGCCTGGGCTTGAGGCCGGCACTCTCGAAATAACGCGACAGCGCGCCGCCGACCCAGCCGATGCCGATCACGGCGATGTTTGCCTTATTGGCCGCGGGCATATTGAGTTAGCCTATTGTAACAAAGCGGCCCGAATAGGCAAAGCCGCGGACGGCGCCCGCCGCCTTAGCCGATAAAAAAACCGGCGGACAAGGGCCGCCGGGACCGGATCTTTTAACGTCAGGATATTTCCTTTATCTTCTCGAAGAACTTCAAGCCGATCGACAGGAAACGCTGGCTGTCCCCGGACGCCGCCGCGGATTCGACCTCGCCCTCTTCAGACTGCTCCAGGGCCCAGGGCGGCAGGCCATCGGACGGCGGCAAGCCGTTCCCGCCGCCCAGATCGGGCGGCCCCTCGAAATTCCTCCCGAAATTGAACATTTTTGCTCCGTTTATTTCTGTTTTCTCCTGCTTAAATCATAGCATTTTTTGAGCCCGCCGAAAAGGGCGCCGGCAGACGCGGCCGCGGACGAAACCCGAAGGTCCCGGCCGCTGACCGGCGGCCGGGACCTTTTTGCGCGGTCGGGTCCGCGGATCAATGGACGACCGTCACCGAACCGGAGACCGGCAGGCCGGTGGCCTGGGTTCCCGTAAGCGCCGTGTACGCTCCGCTCGGCACGTCGGTCCAGGCGAAACCGCCGCTGGTCAGCTCGACGCCGAGCGTGTAGTCCTTGTCCGGGGCGAACTGGGTAGTGTCCAGTTCGAGGTTGTAGACGGCCGTGACGCCGGCGCTGACCCCGAGTTCGTTGCCCTCGGAGAACTGGTACTCGATGGTCGCGTAGTCGCCGGAAGACGACACGTAGTGGCTGGCCACGGGATTAGCGACCTTCTGTCCGTTGTGCCAGACGCTGTAGACGACGTTGGTCAGGACATCCTCGCCCAGCAGTATCTTGTCCGTCCCGGCGATCCGGTTCAGGTTCACTATGCTGTCGGCGTCGGCGAAATCGCCTACCCGGTTGGCCCAGTTCTCCAGGGAGTCCAGTCCGCTGCCGGCGGCCTCGTGATATCCGGCATCGCCGGGGGACAGCTTGAAAGTGAGCTTGCGCATCCGGACCGGACCCGCCGGATCGGCGTGGACGGTGAAGCGCAGCACCTCGACCGCGCCGTCCCGGTAGATGTTGCCGCCGGGCGAAGCCGTGTCCTTGGCGGCGGTCAGGACCGAGAACCTGACGTTCAGGCTGCTGTCCACGTGGGCCGGGACCGTGAAGTCGCCGGCCCCCAGGTCCTTCTCGGTGTAGGAGGAATTGTCGCTGTCCGAGACGAACTGCAGCGGCTCGGTCTGGCCGAAGTGGACCGCCAGGAGCTCGTTGTTGACGGCGCCCGCGTCGCGCTGGATGACGCCGCCGTAGACCTTGAGCGTGGTCGTCTTGTCCTTCGGCAGGGCGATCGAAAGGCCGCTGAACACGGCGGAAGTTCCGTCGAAGACCACGTTGGCCGAGGCGGTGGCGGTCCCCGAGGGGTACTCCAGCCTGGCGTTGTGCAGCGACTTGGCCGCGGTGCCGGTCTCGCGGAAGGTGACGGACCTGAGCACGTAGGAATCGTCCTTGGTCTCGACCGAGAGGGTGCCCAACTGGACCTCCTGGCCCACCAGGGCGTTGCCGCCGCTCCCCTGCCACCTGAACTTGACCTGGCCGTTCTTCTTGACCGTGGAGTAGAAGCTCGGCGTGGTGCCGCCGTTCGGCTTGTCGCCGGTGACGTTGACCGCGGCGCCCTTGTCGTCGACCACCGACATGTCGTCGGACGCGTCGACGATGTCGAAGGTGAAGCGTTTGGGATTTGCGGCCACGTCGACCAGGGGGTTGATGTCGCCGCGGATGACCAGCTTAGCCGTCTGCCCGGCCGGAATGTGGTAAGAGAGGCCGGTGAAGGTGGCCTGGCCGTTCAGGTCGACGTTGACCGGCCCCGCGACCTTGACGCCCGCGCTGTCATAGAGGCTCGCCTGAGGCAGAATGTCCGAAACCTTGGTCGTGGCCCCGTGCGCCGGCAGGAAGGCGCCAGCGCCCGTCTCATCGATATAGCCCTGGAAGGACACGCTCTTGATCACGTTCGGCGCGACGGTCGTGGCCTTGAACGACAGGCCGGCCACGTCGACGTCCTTGGCGCCGCGGATGAAGGTCTTGCTGCCGGGTGTCGACGACGGGGACAGCTCCATCGAGGCGTTAAGCGAGTTCAGGGAGGGACCGGCCAGATCGGAGGTCGGCGCGAAGGCCACCGCCGCACCGCTCACGGCGTCGTTGACCGAGGTGCCGGAGACGATCAGCGTCGCCTTGTAGCCCTCGCCGCTCGGCAGGATCGGGCTGGCATGGGCGCGGAAATAGAGAGTGCGCTCCTGGCCGGCGCCCAATGCGAAGGAACCGGTGAAAACGACCGTCTGCGACTGGTCCTGGGCGACGTCAAGGTTGAGTTCCTTGTGGCCGAACGGCTCGAGGCCCTGGTCGTCCACCACCCGGAGCAGGGTGAAATTGGGCGAGGCGTTGTTGCCGTAGATCAGTCCGCCATTGTCGATGTCGGTGGTTCCCGCCGCGGGCGCGCCGGTCGTGGCGTCCAGGCGGAAGGTCATCCGGCTGACGGACACGGCCTTGACCGACGACAGGCGCAGTTCCATGAACGTGGCGTCGGCGCCGACGGCGAAGTAAGTGGAGGCCGGCATGACGACGCTGAAAGTGGGGATCGAGGCCACCTGGGTCAGGTTCTTCTGCGAGGTGTCGACCAGGCCGGGCTCGACGGTGACGATGGCCGCCCCGTCCGGATAGTCCGACAGCGTGCCCGAAACGGTTATGACGAAGCCCTCCTGGATCCTCAGGGCGGAGCGCACGTCGGCCGAGGCGATCGGCCGCTTGGCCCGGTTCTCGATCAGGAAATACGCGCCGTCGCTCGACCGCTTGACGAACGTGCCGCTGGGATAGACGGCCGCCGCCAGCGGGTCGCCGATCCGGTAATTGAAGAAGAAGGCGTCGGGAATGTCGTCGATCCGCTTGTTCCAGTTGTCGCCATAGAGCGACTTGGCCACGGCCTCGCTCTGGATCCAGCGCAGCGTGCCGCCGGGCTCGACGGCGTAAACGTTCGGATCGGAAGTGATCTTCACCAGCCGGGTGCCCGGCCGGTAGGTCACGTTGCCTCCGAGCGGGATGGCGGCCATTTCGGTCGAGCTGATGATCTTGACCTTGCTGAAGTCGGCGTACCAGGTGAAGTAGGTCTGCGAGTTCGGGAAGACGTAGCGCTTGCTGTCCGCCCCGTAATAATAGACGGCGGCGTCGGCCGTGGTCTCCGGGTTGCCGTCATCCGGAAGTTTTATCAGGTCGCCCGGGGCGATGGCCGCGGCCGAGACGGTCCTCGGCAGGAAAAAGGCCAGGGCGGCCAGCGTCAAAACGGCGGCCCGGAAGGCGGGAGCGCGGACGATCGGTCTGAACATAGGCGGAGAGATGTAAATAATCCCTTACATTATACCAAATCCCGGCCCGCGGGGTCAGTGACCGCCGCGAACACAAAAACGGCCCCGTTCGGGGCCGTTTCCGCGGTTCGTTCATTTGACCGTCAGGCGGAGTTCCGGAAAAGCGGTCTTGGGATAGAAGCCGATCGCCTCGGTGCCGGCCGTTCCCTCGGTCAGGACAAGCGACCCCCGGTCGATCGCGACCTTGATCACCGAGCCGGCCTGCAGGCCGCTGCCGACGTCGGCCCGAAGTTCGATGACGCTGATGGTATTGGCGGGCAAGGTGTAGGAACCGGTCCAGGTGACGGTCGCGGGATCGACGCCCACGTTGGTCAGCTGTTTGCTGCCGAACAGGTTCTGTCCGGCCGAGTCGACGAACCTGAGGTTGGTGAAATTGGCCTTGCCGTCGACGCTCCACAGCGGCCCGGTCAGGGTGGCCGAAACTCCTTTGAACTTGACGGGCATGCCCGCCGTCAGGCGAAAGACGTAGAGCGACCGGTCCGCGCCAGGCGTCAGCGAATCGAGGGTCACCGGAAAATCGATGGCCGGCTGCGGCAGGGTGTCGACGTAGGAGATCTGGGCGGTGTCGTAATATTTGCGGTCGACGGAGATGCCGGCGTCGGCGTACTCGTCGAGACGCGAATCGGTCTTGATGACGTAGGCCGGATCGATCCGCATGGCCGCCACGTCCTCGGGGAAGATGTGCCGCTTGGTCAGTCCGTCGATGTAGAAATAGACGTCGTCGGACCGGCGCTGGACGACCGTGCCGGTCGGCCAGACGGGCACCGTCAGCGGCGCGCCCTCCCGGTAGTTGACGAAGAAAGCCTCGGGCACGTCGTCGACGCGCTTGTTCCAGTCGTCGCCGTACAGCGCCTTGGCCACCGCCTCGGTCTCGACCCAGCGCAGCACGCCTCCGGGCTCGACGGCGTAGACCTTGGGGACCGAGGCGATCTTCACCAGGCGGGTGCCCGGCCGGTAGACGATGTTGCTCTGCATGATGATGCCGGCCAGGGTCTTGGCGTCGACCTCCTGGACCCCCGAAAAATCCTGGTACCAGCTCAGGAACGTGCCGCGGTTAGGGAAAGGGTGCCGGTAATAATCGCGGTCGAGATAATAGACCACTTCGTCCTCGTGCGTGGCGGGGTTATGATCGTTCTCCAGCTTGATCAGGCTGTTGGCCGGCGGCGCGGCCTGGGCCGCCGCGGCGTAAAAAAGGCCGGCGATCACCGTCAGCGCGGGCACGATCATGGCTCTCTTGAGCATAATTTCGGCTTATTTAAGCTTAAAAAACTAAGGCTTCCGGATGTCTTCAAAGATGCCATAAACGGCCGCCAGTAATCAAGTGGCCGGCCCCGCCTGCCGCCGGACGCAAAACGGCCGGGAGGGGCCCCGGCCGTTCGCTTCCTTCCATGACGCGTCGAACGCTTCTCAACCCTTGGTGCCGATGGCGACGCCGGTGTTCTCGGAGAAGCACGGCGTGGCTCCGGTGGATACGCCGGCCGCCTGCTGAGCCTCGCAGGTGCCGATCGGCGGGCCCATCTGATAGTTGACGAAGAAGGCGTCGGAGACGTCGTCGATCTTCTTGTTCCAGTCGGGGCCGTAGAGCAGCGCCGCGGCCTGCTCCGTCTGCACCCACCTGAGCAGCCCGCCGCGGGCGACCGCGTAGACCTTGGGATCGGTGTTTATCTTGACCATGCGCAGTCCGGGCTTATAGGTGATGTTGCCGCCGAGCGGTATCTGGGCCAGCAGGCTGTCGCTGATGGTCTGGACGGCGGAAAAATCTCCGTACCAGGTCAGGAAGACCTTCTGGTGGACGAAGACATACCTCTTGCCGTCCTTGCCGCAGAAGTAAACGGCCGTCGACGTCGAACCCTTGATCAGCGAGCCCGACTTGCACAGCGCCGGTTTGTCCGGGGGCGGCGGCTGGAGCCCCTTGTCGACGTTGATGGTCGGTGTATTGCCGGCTGCGCCCGAGGGGCTGTAGGAGCCGCTCGCGTTGTCGTCGCTGGCCGGCGCTGACGCCTCGGCCGCGGCGACGGCCTCATCGGTCGTCGGCGTGGGCTGGGGCTCCGTCGGCTCCTGGACGGGCTGTTCCGGCGGCGCTTCAGGCGGCGCCGGCGGCGGCTGGGTGCCGGCGATGGTGAAGTCGGCGTCGCTCGAGTCGGTCAGAAGCACCGAGCCTCCGGAGCCGAGCAGCTGGATCCTGATCCTGGCCGTGGTCGTGGCCAGGTCGGGCACGGTCCAGTAGTAATAGCTGGTGTTGGCCGCATTGGCGGCGATGGACGTCGGATAAGTGGCGCCGCTGTCCGTCGACAGCGCCAGGCTGACGCCGGTCACGCCGGAACCGCCGGCAGACCAGATGATCTGGAAGGAGGAACCGGGCGAAAGGACCTGCCCGCCGCTGGGAGAGACGAGGCTCAGGGTCGGAGCCGTGTAGCCGCCGCCCCCGCCGCCTCCGCCGCCCCCGCCGCCGGCGCAGGCCACGGCGCTCACCGAGATGGTCTTGCCGCTCTGGGCGGGCGTGAACGAATAGTCGTTATTGCCGCCGACGTAGCTGCAGTAGTAGGAGGTGCCGTCGAAGAAGGCTTTGGGCGACGGACCGCTGTAACGCACCTTGAGGGGACCGGAGATGATCGTCGGGACGAAGCTGGTCGAATTGACGACCAGGCTGCTGGCCGTCGAGCCGGCCAGGATGGTCAGGGTGACGGGCACGCCCGAGAGGACCAGGCTGGTGTCCTGGGGGAATGTCAGCGTGTCGCCTACCCCCGCCGCCGGCAGCGCCAGGGCGAGCGAGAGCAGCACCGCCGCCGCGGCCGGCCGCAACTTGTTCTTCATGGATGCCATATTCAAGCCGCTTAAGGACCGCGATCAGAAGCTCTTGCTGGCGGCGCTGTCGCTGCCGAATCCGTCGATCTCGTAGTGAAAATCGACGCTGAACAGCCAGGCGCCGGCGGTGTAGGTGTCAGCGACGTCGGCTCCCAGACGGGCCACGCGGCAATCGAGCGTGCTCGATAAAGTCATGCCGGCGCCGCTGAGATCGGAGAACGGGCTCATCAAGTGCTTGTTGCCGGTCGCGCCGACGCTCGCGGTGATCGTCTGAACCGAAGTGTTGCCGAAGGCGGCGTCGATATTGGCCCAGTTGCATTCCAGCTCCCAAACGACGTTCTCGCTGGCCACGGTGGCGCCCGGCGCCCAATGGATGTGCGGCTTGATGTTCGTCCCCTGCTTCCAGTTATGGGGCAGCTGGACGCTGAACACGGCGTCGTTCGAAACGGAATCGGCGAAGACATAGGCATAGACGCCCGTGCTGCCGGACCCGTTATCCTTGAACTTGGTCAGCGTCGGGGCCGAGCCGGTGGCGCCGACCGTTGCCCCGGTCAGCGGCACGCTCAGATCCTCCCAGGCGGTCTTGGTCAGCTGGACGAGGCCGCCCTGGGTGATGGTCAGCTGGCTGGCCAGCGCGCCGATCTGCGTGTCGCCGTTGGCTTTGACGCGCAGGACGCTGGTCTGCTGGGCGGCGACGTTCAGCGGATTGAGCGCCGAAGTGTTGACGGTGTAGGCGCTCAGCAGGTAGCCGGTGCCGGTGTTGGCCGCCGTGTCCGACAGGGTGAACATGTCGTTGGAACCGGCCAGGACGCCGTAGGAGAACTGGGTGCGATAGGTGGACATGTTAAGCGTCAGGTCGGCCGTCGGGGCGGTCAGGTCGGACCAGACCGTGCCGGCGGTGGCGGTGGTGTCGCAGTTCTTCCAGGCGGCGCCTTCATAACACTTGAATTTGCCCGCGCCGGAATCGTAGTACATCATGCCGCCCGTCGAGGCCGGGACGGTGCCGGTGGGCACGAGCCGCAGACCGTCATAGACGTTGACGTAGCCGCTCGAGCCGGCCTTGAGGTTCACGGCGCTCGCGGCGTTGGCGTTGGAGCCGATGTTGACGGTCTGGATGCCGGTCGCGTTCGTGGTGTTGGCGATGTTCACCGTCGTGGGATCGATGCTCGCGCCGACCGGGCCGACGTTGATCGTGTCGCCCATGATCGAGAGGTAATGGTTGTAGGCGCCGATATTGATCGTCTTGGCCGAGCCGCCCGGGCCGATGGTCAGGGTGCCGTTGGTTCCTGAGTCAACGCG
Source organism: Vicinamibacterales bacterium (assembly GCA_037916205.1). Classification (GTDB taxonomy): domain Bacteria; phylum Patescibacteriota; class Patescibacteriia; order SG8-24; family SG8-24; genus JBAIWZ01. The sequence goes on from JBAIXY010000180.1 coordinate 13,516, forward strand.
CATCTCCGTGCCGTCGAAGGAATATAATCCCACGGCTCCCGTGCCCTGGACGATCTTGGAGGCGTTGATGTTCGAACTCGAGGTCAGGTAGCCCTGGGTGGAGTGGTCGCCCCAACCGTAGGCCGAGTCCCAGTTGCCGATGTCGACGCCGGAGATGCCTGACGCGGCGCTGAGGCTGAAGACCGGGTCGGACTCGGAGGCCAGGAGCGTGCCGCCGGCGTCAGGGAGCATCCAGGTGCGGTTGGCCGTCAGGTCGGCCGAGGTCAGGGTCCCGGTGAACGAGGCTCCGCCGCCGGCCGCCGGAACGATGGCCAGCTTGTCGGCATTGGCCGTCGTCGTCTGGACGACGAGATTCCCGCTCCCCATGAGTCCGAGGGTCAGGCCGACGTTGACGTCCGCCCCCTTGGTTTTGATCGCCATGCCGGGAGAGCCGCCCGCCGCGCCGCTGCCGAACTCGACGTAGTTGATGTTCGCCGGCATGCCGTAGACGGCCAGCGCCGGCGCCGAGGCTCCGGCCGAGGTGTAGATGCCGTCCCAAGCGGCGATGATCGGCGAGGACAGCGTCTTATTGGTCAGGGTCTGGCTGTCGGTGGTGCCGACGACGCTGCCGGTGACCCCGTGGACGCCGGAGGAGGCGGAGGCGTGGGCGTAGGCCGCGTTCCAGTTGGTGATGTCGCCGCCGACGATGCCCGAAGCCGCGCTGCCGCCGAAGACCGGGTCAGACTCGGAGGTCAGGTAGCCGGCGTTGTTGAAGAGGTCGCCCACGTTGCCGCCCACGGCCATGTAGTTGGCGTCGTTGGTGAAAGCGGAAACGTTCCCCGGGATGTCGAGCATGGTTATGTACCCGGCATCGTTGAAGAGATCGGTCACGTTGCTGCCCGCGGCCACGAAGTTCAGGTCGTTGTTCAATTCGGAAACGGCGTGGCCGGCGAGGGACAGGTTGGTCAGCGCCGAGCCGTCGCCGGCGACCGACGCGAACGAGGCGTCGCCGGTCTCACTGATGCTCCAGTGGCTGTCCGTAAGGGAGACGTCGCCGGCGATGATCACGGTGTCGGGCGAAGCTCCGCCGTGCCCGATGGTCAGCGTGTCGGCAGCGCCGTCGTTCAAGGTTATGCTGCCGTTGATGGTCACCGTGCCGTCGGTCGTGATGTCCGTGCCGATGGAGGTGACGGCATCGGCGGTGCCGCCGCCGAGGATGAAGGCTGCCGCGCTGAAAATGGCCGTAGCAGCCAGGCGCGTCTTTGTTATGAATGAAACTCTCATAAGTTAACGAAACTTATCGTTAGTTGCCCATAAAGCGGCGTCGGCCGCAGAGATCAAAAAAACTAACCCTCAACGGGTCAGTCGTTTATCGTGATCAATGTGTAAATTTTAGTGTCGGCTGGCGGACGTTGCGATCCCACAGTCGCCTGGATGTGAGAGATTTAAGCGAGCGCGAACCACAAAAGTATAACTGATTTGCGGTTATCTTACTTGTGTTTTTCTTTAATTATCCACAGCCCTCACTGGATGGGCGCGCCGATCTGATAATCGGCAAAAAAGGAGTCGGGAACGTCGTCGATCTTCTGGTTCCAGTCGGCGCCGTAAAGCGCCTGGGCGACCGCCTCGCTCGAGACCCAGCGCAGGACGCCGTGCGCGGCCACCGCGTAGACCTTGGGGTCGGTCTGGATCTTGACCATGCGCACGCCCGGCCGGTAGGTCACGTTGGCGCCGAGCTGGATCGAGGCCAGGACGGTATCGGAGACCTCATAGACCCCGGCGAAGTTGCCGGCGTACCAGCTGTCGTGGATCTTCTGGTTGGGGAAGGCGTGCCGCTTGCCGTCGGCGCCGCAGAAATAGACCGCCGGGCTGGACGGCGCCTTGATCCTCAGGCCGTCCGGGCACTTGGCTGCGGGCGCGCCGGGCGCGGCCGCGAACTGCCGGTCAACGTCAATGGTGGCCGCGGCGGTCGTGGCGGCCGACGGGTCATAATCGTAGCTCGGCGTCGTCGGAGCCGGAGGCTGACCGGGAACCGGCGGCGTGCCCTCGATATGGAAATTGGCCGGACTCACGGCGATGGCGACGTAGCCGTTGGAGTCGAGGCCGTCGATCCGCAGCCGGGCCTGGTCGGTCGTGGTCAGCGTCGGGACCGTCCACTGGTAATAGCCGTTATTGATCAGGTTGTCGGCGATGACCGTGGGATAGGTCTGTCCCCCGTCGGTCGAAAGCCGGATGCGCACCGTGGACACCGTGCCGCCGGACGTTTCCCAGAAGACGGTGAAGGCCTGTCCGGACGCCAGGCTGGCCCCGGCTGACGGCTGGGTGATCGAGATGAAAGGCGTCCGGTTGATCAGATAGTCCGCCGTCGAGCAGGGAGTGGTGCTGGGCGTCACGGTCACGGTGCGCGGCCCGTTGATCAGCAGCTGGTTGTCCTTGGAGGGCAGGATGTTGCAGACGGCCAGGAGCGCGTCGTTCTCCAGGGCCAGGGCACCCGGCGCCGGATAACGGACGATGAAAGCTTCGCCAGCCGCGACCGTGACCGTGAACGAATCGCTGGTCGTGGTCAGGCTGTCGGCTTCCGAACCGGCCATGATCTTCAGGGGAACGCTCAGGCCGGACAACGGCAGGTCGGTATCCGCGGCATAGGTGACGCCGGCGGCGGCGGCCGGCAGAGCGGGCGCGACGAGCATCAGGAATATCGAGACCGCGGTAAGTTGAGACAATTTCTTGGAAAAAATATTGGTCATATGACCACAGTATAGCAGAAATTGGCTCTGCCAAGAGAATCCAATACCCACCCCGCAGGACAGGTGTCTGACACCTAATTGTGGATAAGTGGGCTTGGCGTAAGTGCGAGATCTGGTAAGAAGCCGGGCATGCCTAGAGCAAAGCGGGTCTTAGACCCGACCGGAGGCGTCTATCACGTGACCTGCCGCGGCAATGACCGGCAGCAAGTCTTCTTTGACGACGAGGACCGCAGTATCTATTGTTGGCTTCTCAAAGAAATAAAGGAACGCACCTCTTTTCTGCTCTTCCACTACTGTCTGATGGACAACCATGTCCACCTGTTGATATCGCCCAGCAACAACGCGACGCTTTCCGAAATAATGAAGTCGATCAATCAGAGATATACCTGGCACTTCAAGAAAAAGTACGGTCATGTCGGCCATTTATGGCAGCAGCGCTTCTGGAGCCGCCTGATCGAGGACGACGCATACCTTCTGGTGTGCGGTCTTTATATTGAATTGAATCCCGTGCGGGCCGGCCTGGCCGCCGATCCGGCCGGACATGTCTGGTCCAGCTATCGGGCATACAGCGAAGGCGCCGAAAACGCGCTGGTCGACACCGATCCTCTTTACGCCTCACTCGGCCGCGTGCCGGGTGGGGCGATGGCTGCCTATCGCCAACTGGCCATCGGACAGGTGTCTGACACCTAATTGGGGATAAAAACAACCTCCGCCCGAAGGCGGAGGTTGTTGTGCCATTTCCCGAATGAGCGGGAAGAGGCGGACGGGTTTTGGGACAGGTCTTTAGCACCGGTCCGGACCCCTTCCGGTCCGGCCGGGGGAGAAAGCCCGCCAGGGCGATCCCCTCCGGCCAAGACCAGGCCCGGCTATCGCTTCCAAGGGAAGCCGGTCAACCCTTAAGTCCTTACTTGGACATCGTCTGGCTGTCCGTCGGGAGCACCTTCACGTAAGCGCCGTTGACCCAGTCCGCGGAGGACGCGACAACAGCACCATCACTGTGAGGCACAGCCGAGTTATCAGACCAGATGAAGTTCTCCGCGCCGGCATTCAACAGGTAGTTGTCGGTGCCAACGACGAGCGGAGAAGGAGTGACCACGCCCGTGACGGTCGGAGCGGCATCACCGGAGAGCCTGACAGCGAGGCTGCTGCCAGTCAGCAGCGCGCCGCCGACGTTCAAGCGAACGTCATAGGTCCTCGAGGTACCGGCCGAGATAACTTCCTCGTTATCAAAGCCGATCGAGATGTCGCCAGCCGTGTCAACGGCGCCGCCGGGCAGGTTGGTAGAATCACCAACGCGCCTGACAGACGACAGAGCGGTGACGGCCGCAGTGCAGCCGGAAGCCGCGTACGTGACATGCAGGTGCTTGATGGAGACATCAGCACCGGCATCAGCAGCGACAGTGAAGCGCATGGCGACCGAGTCACCGGCGGTGAGGACGGTCGACGGGAGCGACACGAGGCTGATGGTGGGCTTGGTCTTGCGGACGATCTTGCTGTTGGCAGCGACCGGGAGACCGACGCCAGGCGTGGCCTCGGTGATCAGGGTGCTGGAACCAGCAGACGTGCCGCGGGCCTCGAACGTACCGGCGGCAGCCGAGAGCGTGATACCGGCATCAACGCCAGTAGCAGCGCCCGAGGCACCGACAGTGTTCAGATTGCCCTTGACCGTCAGGACCTTGGAGGAGTCCTTCGGGATGACGAAGTTCACGCCCGAGAAGTCAGCCGCGCCAGCTCCGTTGACGGAGACCGGGCCGCCGACGAGGGTCGCGCCGTCATAGAGGGACAGGCTGGTGACCGCGGTAGGAGCGGTGACAACCATTTCCATCTTGTTGGCGCGGAGTTCCTCGTTCTGAGCGGTGAACTTGTACTTGGCCAGGACGACGTTCGAACCGCCGCCGACAACGTTGCCGGCCTCAGATTCGGTGTCATCCGGAGCCTTGACGA
>JBAIXY010000181.1:0-4822 GCA_037916205.1 Vicinamibacterales bacterium
CGAGCGGCGTCGGCACGTACGGCAACGTCGGTATCGGCGATGCCACGCCCTTGTCGACCTTGACCGTGGGCAACAACGACCTGTTCCGCGTGAGCGGCTCGACCGGTTTTGTCGGCATCGGAGCGGCTCCGGCCGCGAATCAGGCCATCACCATCACCAAGACCCTCGATACTGCTGGTGTCACCGACTACGGCGTTTACGTCGACATGACCTCGGCCGCCGCCGATACCGTTTACGGCCTGGAAGGCGCGCGGTTCAAGGCCTCGGCCGGAAGCGGCAGCAATCTGAATTTTGTCTACGGCGTGCAGGGCATCGGTGACAACAACAACAACGTCACGCCCCTCACCAACGTCTTCGGCGGCCAATTCATCGCCCAGTCGTCGCTGGGCACCGCCACTTACGCCAGCGGCGTCAGCGGAGTGGCCTCGGGCGCCACCACCATGCACGGCGTCGACGCCTATGTCACGACCGCCGCCGGCCAGACCGGCTACGGCGTTTATTCCAACGGCAGCGTCCCGGCCGGCACTTTCTACTCCGCGGCTTTCATGGGCGGCAACGTCGGCATCGGCGAAACTACGCCGGACGCGAAGCTGGATATCACCGGTACCTCCGGCCAGACCGAACGCGGCCTTTATGTCGGCCCCGAGGTGACCTCGTTCACGAGCTACTCCCAAGGCTATTTCACCGGGACCATCAATACCGCCGCCGTGCTCAACAGCGGGACCGGCGCCTATACTGCTTTTCTCGGCCTGAACGAGGACAACACGGCCAATTGGAACAACGGTCTTTACGGACTTGGCGTCGCTTCACACATTTCGGGAACAAAGAGCTGGACCGCGGGCATCGAAGGCGATGCGTCCAACGTGAGTACGGGCACAGTGACGGACCTGGTCGGCGTGGCGGGCTGGGCCGACAACGCCAGCACCGGAGCCGCCACGAACATGTACGGCTTCCGCAGCTGGGGCAACTCCAACGGCGGCGGCGGCACCGTCACTAATAATTTCGGCATCTACCTCGCTTCCGAAACGGTCGGCGCCAACAATTGGCAGCTCTATTCTGTCGGCACGGCGCCCAGCTACTTTGCCGGCAATGTCGGCATCGGGATCGCCAGCCCAGGCCAGAAACTGTCGGTGGTGCACGACACAAGCTCGTCCGGGTACGGGGAAGTCGCCGGCTTCTACAGCAACCTCTCCGATGTTCATGTGGGCATATCGGCCGATTCGGACGGGACAGCCCGCGTCGGGACCATAAGCAACCACAACTTCGCGATCAAGACCAACAATACGGACAAGCTGACCGTCTTGACCGGCGGCAACGTCGGCATCGGCACTAGCGCGCCGGCGGCTAAAGTGGACATCGCCGAAGACGGCCCCCTTTGGACCACCTGGAATTACCGAAAGGCGATCAAGACCGGCGGGGTCAGCGCCGTCGAATTCGGCGGTGGCGGCACGACCAAGTTCGGCCTTACCGGCGACGGCACCGCCTTCAAGATCTTCCACACCACCGCGGAGGACAACTCCGCCGGTCCCACGTTCGACTTCTTCATCGACAACAGCGGAAGGGTCGGCATCGGCACGACCACACCGGGCGCGAAGCTCGACGTCGCTGGCGACATCAGGTTCTCGGGCAACCTGGCGACGGCCGTCACCAGCCGGATCACGCCGATCTGGATCCGCGGCACGGGCCTCAACAACAACGCCAACCGCGCCATCAACCTGGGTAATACTCAGATCGTTTACAGCAACGGCCGCGGCCTGACGCTGACCATTCTCAGCAAGGCCGACAACTCCCACGTTTCCTCGACCAACTACGATACCTACGGGTCGACGATTGCGTCCGATAACCTGGCCACCGCGCTCAACGGCATCACCAACGCCCAGGTCGGCATTTTGACCAGTTATGACGCCTGGGAGGGAGCGATCACCGCCAATCTGCGCAGTGCGTTCAAGCGTCTAGGCCTGACCAAGGCGTACATTATTCCTACGTCGGAATCGCGCACTCCCTACGCGGCCATCTTCGAAGGCGCGTCAAGTTCGGGCGTCTATTCGGCCAAGGCCGTCGAGGTGGTTCTGTCCAGCGATGCCAACCAGCCCTACGCCCTGATCAGCGGCTGGCTGGAGGACGGCACTTATTCGGTCACTCCGCCGACCACGACAAATTCCATGTACGATTACAACGGCGACGCCATGAAGCTGGTCGTTGACGCCAACGGCACGGTCGCCTTGACCAGCGACGGGTCCGGCAGCGCGGTCGCCCTAGGCTGGGAGTCGGACCCGAACTCCGGCTTCGTTCATAATGGCGGCGACGATTTCTCGGTCATCGCAGGCGGCAACAACCTGATGGAATTCGCTTACGGCACCAGCGTCGGTATCGCCAAGGCCGCGCCCGCCGCCAGGCTTTACGTCAACGACAACGGTTACACGACCAGCAACGAGATCATGCGCATCCAGGCCGATGACGACAGTCCCTGGGCGTTGACGCTGGGCAATACCGCGGCGGCGCAGGATTGGGGGGTCTACATCAGTAACGCCGACATCCTGACGATCTACGACCGGACGGACAGCCGGTACGGGCTGTCGATCGACGGCGCCGGCAACGTGGGCATCGGAACGATCACGCAGAACGCCCGGCTACAGGTTTCCGGCGGCGACACGCGCATCGGCGAGATCAACCCCATCACCGGCGTGGCGCTGGTCCCCGGTTACGGACGGTCGCTCTACTTCTCCGGCGGGCCCGGCGGCCCGAGCTGGGACAGTGAGAACAGCGACCCTCTCTGGATGGCCCGGTACAATTCGGGAAGTGATGCGTCCGAGATCCGGATGAACCTCGGCGACGGCTACGACGCCGGCGACAAGTTCAACATCGGCACGGCGGGCAGCTTCGGATTGTTCACGGTGACGTCGGCCGGCAACACCGGCATCTGGACCGACGCCCCGAACGCCCGGCTTGACGTGCACGGCAGTTTCGCCATCAATAATTCCACTAACCCCGGCGTGTCCGCCGGCAGCGAGTTCAAGAGCTACTACGACACCATGTACCAGAAGCTGCTGGTGTCGGAGAACGGCTCGGATTTCTATCCGAACACCAAGACGCGTACGACCGGACCATTAATGGACATAAATCCCGCCTCTAATTATGCAGGCGGCGCCTACACCATGGGCTACCGGTTCACGACGCCGTCAAGCGGCGGCGTCGTCAGCGCTCTCTGCGCCCGCGGAGCGACCAGTGCGTCCAGATTGGTCAGGCTTTGGAATTCAGACGGGTCAAAGCAGTTGGCCTCCGCCTACGTCACGACCGATTCCTCCACCGCTTTCCGTTGCACGAATCTCCAATATCCCGTCACCCTGTCCGGGAGCACCAGCTACGTGGTCGGCGTGTACAACGCCACCGACTGGCAATACGACTATCCCACCACGCCCTTCACATCCAGGGCGGGCATCACCATTAACGAGGGCCGCTACGTCGGCGGCAGCGCATTCCCGACGAACGTCGTCTCGAACACCGTCTACGGCATGCCGGACATCATCTTCTCGGCCGGAAACGAGGGCAATATGCCCATGCTCGATCCGATGACCGGTGATCTTATGGCCTCGCCGGTGTACGCCTACTGGGGCGGCATCGGCATCGGCAGTGTCGGCGACGGCCTGATCGACCTGGACACCGCTACCTTGTCAGACGCCATGTACGTTAACCAGGTCAATACCGGCTCGTCTGATGGCATACATATCGTCCATTCCTACAGCGGCAGCGGTTTCGGTGCCCTTTACATCAGTTCGAGCGGCTACGCCATGTACGCGACTTCCGGCAAGCTCTATGTTGGCACATCCTATGGACCCACCGGTTCCTACAATTACATCTGTTCCACGGGTGTCGGCTCCGGAAGTTATGGCTCCTGCGGCACTTCGTCGCTTCGGTTCAAGGAGAATGTCGCCCCGTACGACATCGACATCGACAAGCTGGCTAAGCTTCAGCCGGTGCATTTCACCTGGAAGCGGCCGGCGGATTACACCGATGAACCGCAGATAGGACAGGATGGGCGCGTCATTCCATCGCGGCCCTGGGACCGCAGCCTCCAGGTCGGCTTCATAGCGGAAGACTCGGTCGACATCATGCCCGAGTTGGTCAACCTGGATGAGAACGGCCAGCCCATGGCCATCAACTACCCGCTGGTCTCCGTATACCTGATGGGCGGCCTCAAGGACCTCTATAACCGCTCGATCGTTCTGGACAAGACCACGGGCGAGTTCATCGTGCCCCCGACCGCCGCGGCGACGGACGTCGAGTCTGTAAAAAACTCCAAGTCGCTGACCTTCCGGGGATCGACATGGAATTCTTCGCTTGGCTCAGCCGAAAATCGTGACTTCACTTTCACCAACGTCATCGCCCCCGACGCCTCATACAAGCTGTCGATCAGGAATAACAACGACGAGGAGGTCGCTTACTTCGGCTCCAACGGCGACCTTGCGCTCAAGGGCCACATCTTCCCCTCGGACCAGGGCGTCATCCAGACATCCAAGTACATCTACTACCAGGGCGCGACCCAGATCGGCGGCGGCGACCGCATGCGCACGAACGCCTCCGGCTGGGGCACCGGCTCCTACGACTTCGCCGAGATGTTCCCCAGCAATGACGTTCTGGCGGCCGGGGAACTGGTCATGATCGACGTCGGGAGTGCCGGCAAGGTCAAGAAAGCCGACAACACCCAGGAGTCCAACGGCTATCTACTCTCCGGCATCGTCTCGACCCAGCCTGGCTTCCTGGCCGGACTCGAGGAGGCCGGGACCTACCCGATCGCTCTCGAAGGCCGGGTGCCCACCAAGGT
>JBAIXY010000182.1:0-1842 GCA_037916205.1 Vicinamibacterales bacterium
GCCTCGCCCTCCTTCTTCTTGGGCGGCGAGAACATCAGCCCGAGCTGGCCGAGGAAAGTTCGCTCGGACATCGCCTGGTTCAGGGTCTTGCCTTCCTGCATCGACTTGACTATCTGATTGGCCGGCCGTCGCCACTCGCGCTTGGCCGAGCGCACGATGATCTGGATGCCGGCGCCGTCGGTCTTGTCCACTTTGGCCAGGGAGTTGGTCAGCGCGTTCAGCGGATCGGACTCCAGCTTCTTGTAGGTCTTGATCGGGAAAACGTGCAGCTTGCGGAACTGCAGCTCGCAGCCGACGACCGAACCGGTCGGAGTGAAGACGTTGTAATCGATCACGTCCTCGATCTGCGCGTGCGGGTACTGGCTGTGGATCTGCTGCTCGACGAAATCGCGAAGGTATCCGGGAACGCCCAGGTAGAACGTGACCAGCCCGTGATCGGCGATGATCTCGAAGGACACGGTATCCTCGCGGCCGACGAACCAGGCCTTGATGCCGCGCTCGGCGGACAGGCCTCCCAGGCTCTGGAAGATGTTCTCCATCACGGCGATGGACTCCTGGATCTCCTGAAGGGATTTTTCCTGCAGCCCGGCCTCGCCTTTCTCCTGCGTCTCCTTGGGCACGGTCACGAGCAGGACGGCCTTCTTGAAGGCTACGCCGGATTGGTATTTCCTGCGGAAATGCGCCCGGGTGACGAAAAAGACGATCAGCGCCGCGATGAACAGCCCGGCGAGCGAGGCCAGCGGCGTGAACAGCGGGCTGACGACCGCCGCTTCGAGGGCGGCGTCGACCTGGGGGATGCCGGTCAGTTCGAGGACCATGACGGTCATATCTGCCCCTCCTTTTCCTTGCGGCGCTCTTCGGCCAGCTGGATGATCTTGTCGGTCTTGATCTTGGCTTCCTGCTCAAGGAAATAACGGCTGACACCGGGGATCAGCTTGAGCCAGTCCCAGATCAGCTTGAGGACGCTCTTGGCCTTGATCTTGGAGCGCTCGACCAGGGCCCAGATCTTCATGGCCGTGGCCTCGCCGGCCGCCTTGAACCTGGCCCGGCTGGCCGGGGGCATGGACAGGTAGACCTCGAGAAGGTTGTCCTCGAGGATCCGCTCGACCTTCATCAGGTAGGGATCCTTGCGCTGGGCGACGGGCGCCGGCACGGCGGCGGCGCTGGGCGCGGCGTCGGCTTTGGCCGTCGCGGCGGCGTCGAATTTTTCCGACGGCGGCGGACCCTCGCGGCGCGGCTCGCTCTCCCTCTGTTCGACCTTCTCGATCTTGACCTCGGGCGGGGCGGCTTTGGGTTGTGATTCCAGGTTTTCGACCAGGTTCATAACGAAAACGGCCACTGGACCTTGGGCCTCTTCAGCTCTAAGTATACATCAGGAATAAGCTGGAAACAAACGTCAAAAGGCGGTTCCGGCGGCCGTCTGGGGATATCGCGGGACCCGACCCCGGAGCTCCGAAGCGGGCCAAAAGCTCGCCAACCCGCCTTAAAAATGATAAAATTATCATATGGCCGACAGCAAAGCTAAAAAACAACTGCTGCGCGTCTTTGAACAGCCGGGGTTCACCTGGGTGGACATCGCCAAGCCGTCACTTGAAGCCATCGAACAGCTCAAGGACCGCTACCCCCACTTCCTGGACATCGACCTGCGCGACTGCCTGCCGCCCTTCCAGCGGCCGAAGCTGCTGCATCGCGAAAAGTACCTGTTCATGGTGCTGCTGTTCCCGGTCTACAACACCGAGACCCGCACCATCGAATCGGCCGAGCTCGACCTGTTCATCGGGCCGGACTTCATCGTCAGCAATCATTCCGGCCGGCTGAAGACGATCGCCGACCTGGTCGACT
>JBAIXY010000183.1:0-2502 GCA_037916205.1 Vicinamibacterales bacterium
CGGAAGTCAATAAGAATAATTTGGCTCAACATAGCCAAATATTTGGCGTTATATCGATATTTTAGCTAGATTTAGCAAAAATATGCGAAGTGACTCTAGCCAGCAAAAGACAGAGTGCCGCAATGGCGACCGTCTGTCAGCAGCGAGAAGATCGCAGCGATATGATGCCAGTCGTCCTTCGCCAAATTATTTTCATCGAACCGCGCGAAACAAACTGATTCGCAGACCACTTCTCCGCCTTTCAGCCTTATTTAGTGTCGTCTAAGATATATTGTACGACACGATACATCGGGCTTTTCCTTATATCCCCCGCAGGCCAGGGGGTATCAAAAAGGGGCGCTAAGCGCCCCCTCCGATCTGTTAGTTTAGTAGGCGACCAGGTAACGCATCGGGTCGACCGGGATGCCGTTCAGTCGAGTTTCGAAATGCAGGTGGGGACCGGTCGTCAGCCGGCCGGCGCCGGGCGTGCCGGGCATGCCGCCGGAGTAACCGATGATCTCTCCCCGCTCGACGAAGGTGTCCTCCTTGGCCGTGATCTTCGACAGGTGGCCGTAGACCGTGGACAGCTCGGAGTTGTGCATGATCATGACGTAGCTGTAGCCCATGCCGGCGTTCTTGGCCCGGGCGACCACCCCCGCGGCCGAGGCGCGCACCGGCGTGCCCTGGCCGGCGCGGATGTCGATGGCCGGATGCTCGAAGACGTAGCGGAAGGGATATTCGGGGTCATGGAAGATGGCCGAGAGGCCGCGGGTGGGCACGAGGGGCCAGGACAGCACCGACTGTTCGCCCTTGAGACGGTCGGCCAGCGTCATCTTCTGCGACAGGACCTTCTGCAGGTAGGAGATCTCCGAGTCGGCCTGGCTCTGTTCGTTCTTGAGGTCGGCGATCAGGTACCTGTATTCCAGTTCCGAGGACTTGGTCTCGGTGAGGATCTGGTCCTTGAGCGCCCTCTGGTCCTCCAGGTCCATCTTGGAGACCTCCAGCTGGCGCTTCCGCTCCAGGCTCGCCTGCTTCTTAGCGTCGCGGTCGGTTTTCTCCGCCTCCAGGTCGGCCTTCAGCCCCCTGATCTTGACGAGGGTGTCGTCGACGGCCGACTGCAGCTTGGCCAGCGAGTGGATCTCGTCGAAGAACTCCGAGAACGAGGAGTGGGTAAGCAAAATGTCGAGCAGGCTCCGTTTGTACTGTTGGCTGTAAAGTTTGCGCGCCAGGGCGCCCAGGAGGCTGCGCTCCTGAGCCATCTGCGCCTCTTTCTCCCCTATCTGGCGGTCCAGGAGGCCGATCTCCAGTTCCAGTGAGCGGACCTCGGTGCGGGCGATGTCGATGGCCAGCTGCTCCTCGGCGATCCGGTTCTCGATGAGCGCCATTTCATCCTCGAGCGAGGCCGCCTCGGCCTTCTTGTCCATGACCCGCTGTTCGTAGGTCTTGATCTTGGCGTTAAGGGCGTCCATGTCCCGTTTTTTCTTCTGGACGTCCGTGTTCAGGTCGCTGATCTCGCTGCGCAGGCTGTCCGGCGAGCTGGACGCAGCCTCGGCCGCCGCGGCCTTCTGGGCCGCCTCGACGGCCGCGTTGACGCTCATGGCCTGGTTGACCGCCTCGGCGTCCGCGGCATTGGTCGAGCCGCTCTCTTGGGCGCGGACGGTCATCGACCAGACCGGCACGAACGTCAGAACGGCCGCGAGCATGGCCGCCCCGGCGATACCGACCGTCTGTTTTTCCGAAAACCAGGTCATGACAATGTCTTAATGGCCTGTTTCAGCCGCTCGACCGTCCGCTCCTTGCCGACGGCCCAGGCGACCTCGAAAGGACTGGGCGAAGCCGTCCGGCCGGTCAAAGCGTACCTCATCGGCCACAGGGTCTCGCCGTTGGTCCATCCTTTCTCCACTATAAACCCGCTGATGGCCTTTTCCAAGGCCTTTGGGTCCTCAAAATCGCCGAGCGGCAGCTTCTCGACCAGGGCCAGGACGCCGCTTAAACGGTCCAGGGCCACCTCACGGGTCGATTTCTTACCGGGCAGCAGGGCCGGGTCGCAAGCCGGCGCCGAAAAGTAGAAATCCATGGCCGCCGGAAGGTCCGACAGCTTGTCGATCCTCGGACGCTCCAGGGTCAGGGCCCGCTCGACGACCGTGGACAGGTCCGGGCCGCCGGCCGGCGGCACCAGCGCCTCCCCTTCCCGCTTCAGCAGGCCGGCTCCGACGAGATGCGGTTCGGCCAGTTCGGCCAGCCGCTCCGAGGTCAGGCCCTTGATGTATTCGCGGTTCAGCCAATCCAGTTTGGTCCGGTTGAAGACCGCGCCGCTCTTGTTGATCTTGTCGAGGGCGAACTCGCGAACCAGCTCTTCCTTGGAATAGATCTCCTGCGTGGCCGAAGGGTTCCAACCCAGCAAGGCGACGAAATTGACGATGGCCTCGGGCAGATAGCCCTGCTTGCGGTAGTCCTCGACCGCCACGTCCCCCTGTCGTTTGGACAGCTTCGAGCGGTCCGGGTTCAAAAGCAGCGGCACGT